>URFB01000068.1 GCA_900547045.1 uncultured Mollicutes bacterium | reverse complement strand
TCAGTAGGTTGTGGGTTCAAGTCCTATTTTCGGCACCATTTTGTAGATTAGACTATTTGCTATGCAAATAGTTTTTTTTATTTATTAAACTTTATAAATATGATTTAAAATTTTATTAGTTTAATTATGAAAAGGATGAAAGAATTTTTTTAATTTTTAAAAAGTCGATGAATCAAATTTTTCAAAAATAAAAAATAAATAATTTTAATAAAATCTTATTATTTTACTGGTAATTTTTATTCATTGTTTTGAGGTTTAAAACGTGATATAATTTGTTCAAGTTTGTAAAAAAAGAAGGTGGGCTCTTTGAAGGATAATTTAATAAAAACAATTAAGCATACCTTACCTATTTGCTTAAGCTATATTTTCTTAGGGCTTGCGTTTGGTATATCATTATCTGCAAAGGCTCATCAGGGACCCCTTTATTCCTTTTTGGCCTCTACCTTTGTATTTGCTGGTTCGATGCAATTTGTTATGATTGATTTTATCGCTGAGCAAACTCCTTATTATATGGTAGCCTTAATGACCGTCGTAATAAATGCTAGATATGCGGTTTATGGCCTTTCATTTAATGAGCATTATAAGGACGTTCCTTGGTATAAGAAATGGTACCTTGCTTATTCCCTTTCGGATGAAACATATTCATTACTAGTCGCTACATCCTTACCTTTTAAGGAGAATAATCACCAGTATGATTTTATGGTTCACGCTGCTAATCATATTTATTGGATCGTTGGCTGTGTAATAGGTAGCCTTGTTGGTCAAATCAATTTTGATTTTACAGGTATTGATTTTGTAATGACTGCGATGTTCGTATGTATTTTTATTGATCAAATTCGTGATCTTAATCCTTGGCTTCCAGCTGTAATTGCGATTGTATCATCAATTCTTTGCTTAATTATTGTTGGTAAGTATTTTATTTTACCGTCTTTAGCCCTAACTATTACCTTCCTATTTATCTTTAGAGGTAAAATAGAGCGAAAGGAGACTTCAAATGTTTCTAGTAGCAAATAATAAATACGCTTTTATTATTCTTATAATTGTAACCTGCATTACCTTTTTAATAAGAATTTCCACCTTCCTCTTATTTAGAAAAAGAGAAATGCCTACCTCAATTAAATATATAGCTAATACCCTACCGCTTGCGATAATGCCAACTCTTGTTATTTACTGTATAAGAGAAACAGTTTGGACCGATTACCGCAGTGTGGTTCCTACCTTTGTAGCGATTCTAGTTACAGCATGTATACATCTATGGAAGAAGAATTTTATTTTAAGCCTAATTATAGGGACTGCAACCTTTATGATTTTAATAAGAGCTTTAGCATAAACGGAGTTTTTACTCCGTTTTTTTATAATTTTAAGACAATTTATCTTTTTTGTTTAGATATTTTTCATAGTTAATGGTGTATAATATAACCAATGAGGTGATTATATAATGAGAAAAACAAAAATAATTTGCACACTTGGTCCTGCAATTGATGATTATGATAAATTAAAGGAAATGGTTTTAAATGGTCTTGATTGCTGCCGACTAAATTTTTCACATGGTACACATGAAGAGCAGCTTGTAAGAATTGAGCGTATCAAAAAGCTTCGTAAGGAATTAGGCCGCTCATTGCCTATTTTACTAGATACAAAGGGTCCTGAAATTAGACTTCGAGACTTTAAGAATAAAAAGATAGAGCTTCATACAGGTGATATATTCACCTTAACCGATAATTTTGATGAATTAGGTGATGAAACACATATTGGCTTAACCTACCCATACCTTGCTAAATATGTTAAGCCTAATGATACAATCCTAGTTGATGATGGGCATGTTGGTCTTGAGGTATTAGCAATAGAAGGAGCTAATGTTAAGTGTAAGGTTTTAAATGATGGCGTTTTATCTAATCATAAATCAATTAACATTCCTAATGTAATTGTGGATATGCCTTATTTATCAGATGTGGATATTTCTGATATTTTATTTGGAATTGAAAATGATATCGATTATGTAGCTGCGTCATTCGTAAGACGTAAGCAGGATGTTCTTGATTTAAGAAAGCTTCTTGATGACAATGGGGGCTCAGAAATTAAGATTATCGCTAAGATTGAAAACACTGAGGGTGTTAAAAACATGGATGATATCATCGAAACCGCTGATGGTGTGATGGTTGCCCGTGGAGATCTTGGTGTTGAAATTCCTTTCAAGATGCTACCAGGAGTACAAAAGGATTTGATTTCTAAGTGCTTTTTACAAGGAAAGCTTGTTGTTACCGCAACCCAAATGCTTGATTCTATGCAACAAAATCCAAGACCTACTCGTGCTGAGGTATCAGATGTTGCGAACGCTATTTATGACCGTACAACTGGTATTATGCTTTCAGGCGAAAGTGCAGCTGGTAAATACCCTATTGAGGCTGTAAGTGCCATGTCAGAGATTGCTATTTGTACTGAGGAAAATATTAATTATCCTCGTCGATTTGAGCAATACAATTTAAATCTTGGCGATGGTATCCTATCTTCAATTTGTAATAGTGCCGTTGCTGCCTCATACCAAATTGGCGCGAAGGCTATTATTTGTGTTACTATCAAGGGCGTTACAGCTCAAATGCTTTCAGCTTATCGTCCTGATTGCCCAATTATCGCTGTTACCGTTGATCCTAAGGCTTATCAGCAATTAGGTCTTTCATGGAACGTATATCCGGTTAAGGCCGAAATGAAATCATCTACCGATGAATTATTCCTATATGCAGCTCAAAAGGCTTCTGAAACAGGCTTAGTTCATAAGGGAGATAAGGTAATTATTATTGGTGGTTCTATTATTGGCTGTGGAATTACTGATACAATGAAAATTCATACAATGAAATAAAAGCCCTAAACAAATTAAATAGCACTTCATAAAATATAGTGTAGCTGGGAATGCTACAAATATTAAGGAGTGCTTTTATTATGGCTTGTTCAAACAACCAAACAAATAATACCCTAGAGAATTTAGGGCTAGATGAAAATTATATTTGCTGCTGCAATGATCGTTTTACCTTTAATCTAGATCCTGCAGGTGACGGAAGATATACTTTAACATGTACGCCTTGTACCTTACCTACAGCGGTTTTTGATGTAGCAACGATTAGTGTAAGACAAAATTCTTGTAACCAAATTGAATATTATCAGGCAGCGATAAATACCGATCCCGTGAAAATTATTCAGGATTGTAGCTTAAGAAATTTATTGTGTCGTTGTATCAATTGCTACTTTGATGATGCAACATTACCTATATGCAATAACAATAACAATCGTCGCGGATTTGGCTTATTCTAATAAATAATTACAGTCTAGGGCTTAGGATTATGTCTATTTTTAGATGTAATCCTTTATTTTTTTAATAATTTTTGTTATATTTTAGATGGTGATAAAATGCTTCTTGATAAATTAGAGGATATAGAAAGCTATTTTGAGACAGAAAACGAAATAGAGGTTAAGCTTAAAAGCTTTGACTATTTAGAAAAAAATGAAAAAACAATTTTAGATGAAGGCTATAGCTTTAAGACTAAGGAAAATAGATGCTTTATCTATCAAAAGGAAAATAAAAAAATAAAGCTTAGTGTTTTTAATCATAAAATACCATCCTCAAGGCTGGTGCCTGATTATACAAATTCGATGGTAAATTTAGCTTCATCAATTCAAAAATATTATGGTAAGGAATCTAAGTATCCCTCATCAGCAAAGCTTGATAAATATTTAGATAAAGAATATAAGCATGTCCTTTTTTTAATTCTTGATGGCTTAGGACCATATATCATAAGAAAAGCCCTTAAGTCTGGAGATATTTTATATGATAATTTAAAGGAAACGGTAAGCGCGGTATTCCCACCTACTACAGCCTGTGCTATACCATGTAGCTCAAGTGGTAAGCTTGCCCTGGAAACTGCTTGGCTTGGTTGGGAAAATTATATAAGCGAGCTAAATCGTAATCTTGTATTATTTACTGGGGAAAATTATTTAACGAAGGAAGGAACAGGTATAAATCTTAAAAAGAGTCTTATGCCTTATGATGAATACTTTTATTCTCTAGGTGTAGATGCAATTGATTTAGAGCCTTCCTTTAAGCCTAATGGCTACGAAAGCCTAGATGAGCTTTTAAAGGGATTTAAGGCCTTTAAAAAGGCCCATGAAAGAACATTTAGCTATGCCTATTGGGCTGAGCCTGATTCAACCCTTCATTTATATGGTGTAGCTTCTTTAGAGGCGAATATGCAAATTAAGAAATTAAATGATACTATTAAGGCTGGACTAGCTGATATTGATTCAGATACCTTAGTTATTATTACAGCTGATCATGGACATCAAAATGTTATTAATACTAAGCTTTATAAATATGAGGAATTATATTCAATGCTTGAGCGTATTCCTGCAAACGAGGGAAGAAGCCTATGCTTTAAGGTTAAGGATGGATACCACAGGAAATTTAAAAATCAATTTAATCATTACTTTAGTGATTATTATGATTTATATACAAAAGAGGAATTTTTAAATTTAGGCTTTTTAGGTGATATCAAAAAATATGGCTATAATCAAAGATTGGATGATTTTTTAGGAGATTTTATTGCGATAGCTAATAATGAGTTACATTTTGAATATGTTGATTCTAAGGATAAAAGCCTTCATTTTAAATCCGCTCATGCCGGGATTACTAAAAATGAAATGGAAACACCTTTAATTATTATTAAAAAATAAGTAAATGAATAACGCTTTCATAGACTAAATATTTAAAAATATGCTATAATTTTTAAGGTTAAATATAAGAAAGAAGGACAATATTTATGGAAATTAGAAATGTCGCAATTATCGCACACGTTGACCATGGTAAAACTACATTAGTTGACTCCCTTTTAAAGAGCTCACATACATTTAGAGATAACCAGGTTGTAGATACATGCGTAATGGATTCAAATGCGATTGAACGTGAACGTGGAATCACAATTCTTGCAAAGAATACAGCAATTACATACAAGGATGTAAAAATTAATATTCTTGATACTCCAGGACATGCTGACTTCGGTGGAGAGGTTGAGCGTATTATGTCAATGGTTGATGGTGTCGTACTAGTAGTAGATGCCTATGAGGGTACAATGCCTCAAACTCGTTTCGTTTTAAAGAAGGCACTAGAGGCTGGTCATAAGCCAATTGTTGTAATTAATAAAATTGATAAGCCGTCTGCAAGACCTGCAGAGGTTATCGATGAGGTATTAATGCTATTAATGGAGTTAGGTGCAGATGATTCTCAGCTAGAATTTCCAGTATGCTACACTTCCGCAATTAATAATACATGTTCATTATCTCCTGATGTTTCTACACAAAAGGAAGGTATGGGACCATTACTAGATACTATTATTGATTATGTTCCATCTCCTTCAAGAGATGTTGATTCACCTTTACAATTCCAGCCTGCACTTCTAGATTATAATGATTTCGTTGGTCGTATTGGTATTGGACGTATTGTTCGTGGTACAGTTAAGAATGGTCAAACTGTTTCTTGCTGCCGTCTTGATGGTTCAGTTAAGCAATTTAAGATTCAAAAGCTTTATGGCTTCCTAGGTCTTGATCGTATTGAGCTTCAAGAGGCTGGTGCTGGTGAAATTGTTGCCATCGCTGGTCTTATGGATATTTCAGTAGGTGAAACAATTTGTCCAGTCGGACAAGAGGATCCACTTCCTCCAATTGATGTAACGGAGCCTACTCTTCAAATGACATTTGGTACAAATACATCTCCATTTTGTGGACGTGATGGTAAGCTTGTAACTGCATCAAAGATTGAAGACCGTCTAATGCGTGAGGTTCAAAAGGATGTTTCACTTAAGGTTAAACGTCTTGGTGGATCTGAGGAATGGGTAGTTTCTGGTCGTGGTGAGCTTCATTTATCTGTTTTAATTGAAAATATGCGTCGTGAAGGATATGAATTTCAGGTATCTCGTCCTCATGCTATTTTAAAGGAAATTAACGGTGTTACATGTGAGCCTTATGAAGAGGTTGTAATTGATGCTCCTCAGGATACTATTGGTTCTGTAATTGAGCTTTTAGGTAACCGTAAGGGTATCATGCAGCATATGGAAAACACAACTGAGGCTCAGGCTCGAATTATTTATGAAATCCCATCTCGTGGCTTAATCGGCTTTAATACTGATTTCATGACTGTTACAAAGGGTTATGGAATTATGTCTCACTCATTTATTGATTACCGTCCAATGGAATCTATGAGTGTTGCAAAGCGTCCATTTGGAGTATTAGTTTCAATGGCTCAAGGTCAATCTACAGCTTATGCCTTAGGACAATTAGAGGATCGTGGACAAATGTTCATTGAACCAGGTGAGGATATCTACGAGGGTATGATTGTTGGTCAAACAGGCCGTGATATGGATATGGCTGTTAACGTTGTTAAGGCTAAGCAGCAAACAAATACTCGTTCTTCAAATAAGGATATGACTGTCGTATTAAAGAGACCTATCATTATGACACAGGAGCAATGCCTTGAATTTATTAATGATGATGAGCTTGTTGAGGTTACACCAAATCATATTCGTTTACGTAAGAAGATTCTGGATACTGTTGAGCGTAAGAAATATGATGCTCATCAAAAGGAAG
>URFB01000067.1 GCA_900547045.1 uncultured Mollicutes bacterium | reverse complement strand
TTTTTCGGTATAATCATATAGTGATAAATAATTAGCACCCATAAGTTTTACCTTAGAAATACCTAAAAAGCTTGCGAAGGCATCATTTACATATTCATATATAAAATCATCAAATTTACCGGCATTCCTTA
Organism: uncultured Mollicutes bacterium; assembly: GCA_900547045.1. Lineage (GTDB taxonomy): Bacteria > Bacillota_I > Bacilli_A > Acholeplasmatales > Anaeroplasmataceae > CAG-307. The sequence goes on along the minus strand of URFB01000067.1, from coordinate 6,588 downwards.
TTGGCTTGATTACAAATATAGGACTAGGGCAATTATTTAAAATTTTCTCGTATTGCATTTATATCATAGCCTCCCTTTTTATGGTATGATTTATTATATCACATTTGTAGTTTTTTGTCGATTTTTATCGTAAAAAAATAAGAAATTAATGCTAGCTTTAATACACAAAAAAAGACGAATAAATCGTCTTAATTAAGAACTTGCTCATTCTTACTAGTAGGATATCCGCATTTACGCTTCCATCTTCCTATAAAGAACATTGTAACGGATATAATCATACCAACAGCCCAGCCAATAGGCCATGCAAAGAATACACCCTCATAGCCAAATATTTTACCAAGAATTAAAGCACTTAAGACTCTTAGGACTAGGTCAACTGAGGTACCTAGAGTAAAGCCTAGCATATCAGTTGATCCCTTTAAAATACCATCAAGAGGAATTTTAGCTACCATTAGTACAAAGAATGGTACAACACATAGCATAAAAAGCTTACCAGATGAAATGATAACATTTATATCACCCTCAGCCTTATCGGAAATAAATAATTTAACCCAAAATTCTCTAAATGGTAAAATTACAAGCATTGATACTACGCAAATAATTACACAGATAATGACAGTCGCAGCGTAGCCCTTCATTATTCTATCATACTTAGAGGCGCCAATATTTTGACTTACGAAGTTAGATAAGGCATTACATGCAACCGTAAAAATATTAATTGCAATATAGCAAATCTTATAGGCAGCACTATATCCTCCTGCTACAGAATTTCCACCATAGCCTGTAAGAATACTTGTAATTAATACTCCACCAATAGAAATAAAGCAGCCCTGTAAAATTGAAGGCGTAGCTAATAATACAATATTTTTTAAAAGCCCATTATCAAATAATGCTTCCTTCTCTGGTGCAAAGCGGTTAATGCTTTTAAATAAAACTATTATTGAAAGCGTAGCTGCAATGGCCTCAGATATAATAGTACCAAGAGCAAGTCCTGCACTTGACATATGGCAAGGAATAACAAATAAAAAATCTAATCCTACATTAAGCAATGTGGAAAAAATTAAGAAATATAGAGGTGTTTTAGAATCACCAAAGGATTGAAAAACATACATTGAGAAATTATACATAAATAGGAATATAAGTCCTGCAATATAAATCATCATATATGAATAGGCCTCTTTAAAGCAACCATCACCATTAGATGTATCAATCATACCTCTAAGTAAGGGCCACATAATAGATAAGCCAATTATTGTGGTTACAAGACCAAGTACAAGCATTGAAATAAAGCCTGTAGTGGTTGTTTTCTTAACATTTTTAAAGTCTTTAGCCCCAAAGAACCTGGCAGCTACAACACCTACACCAACACCAAAGCCAACGGCGACATCCAAAAATACAACTGTAACGGGATATACAATACCTACTGCCTCAAAGCTATTTAAATTAGCTATAAAATGTCCAGCAATAAAATTATCTGCTAGATTATATAGCTGTTGTAAGGTAACAGATAAAATCATTGGGATAGCGAAAAATAGTAAAATTTTAAACGGATGACCTGTGGTCATATCTTTTGTTTCCATATTATAACACTTCCTACATTTTTTTATTATACTCTTTTTTCTCTCTCAATCAAGAAAAAACATACCAAAATTCATCGGTATGCTTTTTAATATTTTACTCATTACTATTTTTTAAAAATTCCAGCAAATAATCCTTTTTTCTCATATGGAGCGCTTGATGCGTCAAGCACACGATAGCCATCCTTAGAAATTACATTTTTAATATCATCTAAAGAAACATTATCCTCACAAATAACCTGACATGATCCTTTGCTGTGAGATGATGATACCTTTTTAATTCCCTCAAGGCTTCTTACGTTTGAATTGATATGTGCTTCGCACATTCCACATTTCATTCCATCAATCTTTAAATTTACCTGCTTCATTATTTTACCTCGTAGCCAGCCTTAATAATGGCAGCCTTTAAATCATCAACAGAAACATTATCATGATATGTAACAACTACTTCCTTATTATCTAAGGATGCAACGGCGTTATCAACATTTGAAACACTCTTACAAGCCTCTTCTACATGAGCCTTACAATGAGCACACATCATTCCTTCTACAGATAGCTTTAATTCCATTTTATTTTCCTCCTTTATAAGATTATTATTTTCCTCATAATTAGCTTCTACGCGATAAGGCTTAAAGAAGTTAATTGTAAGTGCACTTAATACAACGGAAACACTTGAAATACTCATCGCAAGCGAACCAATCATCGGGGTCATCTTAAATGAACCATCAGTTATATAATACATAAATCCTGTAGACAATACAACACAAACAAAATTATAGAAGAATGCCCAGAATAAGCCGAGCTTGATTGTAAATAATACTCGCTTACTTAGCTTAATGGCATTATTAACATCCATCAAATCATTTCTTAAAAGAACAATATCAGCCGTTTCAATCGCAATATCAGATCCCGCTCCAATGGCAATACCTAAATCGGCAGTTGCAAGAGCTGGTGCATCATTAACACCATCACCAACCATCGCCACAAGACCATGATTTTTTTCCTTTAATTCATTAATAATTCTTAGCTTATCAGCGGGAAGAACCTCAGCATATACCTCAGATACTCCAACCTCAGAGGCAATTTTATTAGCTGTATTTTGATTATCTCCAGTAAGCATTACAACCTTAATATGATTCTTCTTAAGCTCCTTAATAGCAAGCTCAGATGTAGGCTTTATTTCATCCTTTAGGGCAACATAGCCTATAATTTCCTTTTCTCTTGCAATCGCAAGAGGCGTTTTACCCATATTGGAAAGATTTTTAAATGTATTCTTAATATCATGATTTAAAGCATTAATTCTTTCCATCATTTTGAGGTTTCCAACATAATATTTTTCCCCATCAATTACACCCTCAAGGCCTTCACCCTTAATAGCAGTAAAATCACTAACGGCTAAAAGTTTAGCCTTAGTCTTGACATAATCAATAATTGCACTAGCAAGGGGATGCTCAGACATATTTTCAATTGAATATAGTAATGATAAGATCTCATCATTTCCATAATTTTCAAAATCAGTTACCAAAGGTGAACCATTAGTAATCGTACCTGTCTTATCAAATACAACGGTTTTAATATTATGAGCCGCCTCAAGAATTTCCGCATTTTTAATTAAAAGTCCACTAGATGCTCCCTTACCAGTACCAACCATAATCGCAACTGGTGTGGCAAGACCTAAAGCACATGGACAAGCAATAACTAAAACCGTAATTGCGAAATTTAAGCTAAGCTCAAGCTCCTTACTAATCAACAAATTAATTAAGAAGGTTAAAATAGCAATAGCAATTATTATAGGTACAAAGACTACAGAAATTTTATCCGCAAGCTTCGAAATGGGTGCCTTAGAATTAGAGGCCTCATCAACAAGCTTAATAATATTGGCAATAGATGTATCCTCTCCTACCTTAGTAGCCTTAATTTTAATATAACCACTTTTAATAATACATGATGAATATACTTTATCAGCTTGTTGCTTAAGGACAGGCATTGATTCTCCTGTAATATTAGCCTCATCAATAGAGGCGTTTCCCTCAACAATAACACCATCACAGGCAATTGAATCTCCTGCTTTAGCAATAATAATATCATCGATTTTTAAATCCTTTGCGTTTTTAACGATTTCTTTACCATTCTCAAGGACAAGCGCCTCCTTTGGTGCTAAATCCATTAAATGCTCAAGCGCCTTAGTTGTTTTCTTCTTGCTTAAGCCCTCTAAATTTTTCCCAAGGGATACAAGTGTTAAAATCATTACGGCAGCCTCAAAATACAAATACATATGATATTCAGTATGTCCTAAGGAAATCATAAATAAGGAATAAATACCATATATAATTGATGCACTGGCACCAAGAGCAATTAGGCTATCCATATTAGGGCTTCTTTTAATTAATCTTTTAAAACCATTTACAAAGTAATCCTTATAAATATAAACAACCGGAATAACTAAAATAAACTGAACAAGAGAAAAGCCCATCGGATTAGTGTGCATATTGAAGGCCTTAGGTGCAGGCCAGCCCCACATCATATGGCCCATTGAAAAATACATTATCACAAACATATCAACAAGGGCGAAGATAAGCTTTTGAAGCTTATAATCTTTCTCTTCTGTTTTTACTTCCTTATTGCCTGGAATAATAGCCTTATATCCAGCATTACTTACCGCTTTAATAATATCACTATCGTTTAATTTGGCCTCGTCACAATCAAGCTCAAGGGTATTTTTAAGTAAATTCACATTAACATTGGAAGCTCCATCAAGCTTTGAAACGGCATTAAGCACATGGGCTTGGCATGAGGCACACGTCATGCCATTAATATCAAATTTCTTCTTCATTACTGAAACCTCTTAAATAAATCAATTATTTCATCGATGGCCTCTTCATTACCATTTTTAAGGCTTTCAATTACACAAGAATGCATATGCTCCTCTAAAATAGAATTGGCAAGTGATTTGATAGACTTATCAACCGCCGAAAGTTGAATTAAAACATCATCACAATATCTATCATCCTCAATCATTTTCATAATACCATTAAGCTGACCAATCATTCTTTTCATACGATTGATAAGCTTCTTTTTAGCATCTAGATCTCGCGGATGTAGCTTGTATCTTTCTGTTTCATTATATACCTTATATTTTCCACTTTCTTCAATTTTAGTCTTAAGCTCTTCTATATCTAAGCTTGTAGCCTCAATTGTCGCTTCATTTGTATCTAGAGATACATCAGCACTTGAAACATTAGGAAACTTTTCTATAATTTCGATAATATGCTTTTTACAATTTGCACATTTCATGCCATCAATTAATAGTTTATATTGCATAAAATACCTCCTACCCGTATTCTAATGACATTATATACCCTTAGGGGGTATATGTCAATGCCTAACAAAAGATTTTTTTTGACAATATATTATTAAAATGCTAGAATGCATTATAGGTGATAATATGCAGCAAAACGAAAGCGAAAAAGAAAGACTTGCAAAAGAGAGAAAAAGACGCTTAATTATTCAAATTATTTTAATCGCACTTGTCCTTGCAATTGCGATTGTTGGTACCATCTTCCTCTTCCCTATTTTTTTAAGAGTTCAAAAGGATGAGGCTTATAGAAACCAGGTAATCAATTATTTAAATGAATGGGGCTCATGGAGTTGGATTGCGATCATTGGCATTCAAATTATTCAAACTATATTATGTATTATTCCTGCTGGTCCCGTTGTAATAATAACAGGAATGCTATATTCACCATTTAAGGCGGTAATGATTTTCATTTTTGGTGAGACACTTGGGGCTCTTGTAGTAATTGCTTTAGTTAAGTTTTTTGGTCATAACTTTCTTTCGCTATTTATCGATCCTAAGCAAACCGAAAAATTCAGATTGCTACGAGATCGTAAGCGCTGCTGCGTATTAATGTTTTCCTATTTATTAATACCTGTCCTTCCTAAGGATCCTATCGCCTTTGTTGTACCCTTCACAGAGGTAAAGGTACGTGATTTTATTATTATTAATATTATAGCTCGACTACCTATGACAGTTGTATCTATATACTTTGGTTCAAACATTTTAGGAGGAAATCTTTCAACAGGCTTCTACATCGGCTGTGGTATAGCTCTTGTCGCAATTATTTGCTTTATTTTTAATAAACAAATTACAAGCTTTATTGACAAAATTACAAGTCCAAAGACCAATAAGTCAATTGACAAAAAATAAAAAGAGACTTTTGTCTCTTTTTATTTTGGCTTTATCTGCTCCATATCACGTGGAAGCTTAGCTGTTAATTCAATTTTCTTTTTAGTTACTGGATTTATGAAGGAAACAAAATACGAATGTAGTGCTACTCTTCTAATATATTTAGTATTTCCCCCATAAAGCGTATCTCCCAAAAGTTGATGACCAATCGAGGTCATATGGACTCTAATTTGATGTGTTCTTCCTGTTTTAAGCGTAAGCCTTACAAGGCTTCGATTTTTATATTGACCAATAGGATGACAAAGTGTTATAGCCTTCTTGCCAGTTTTAGATACAAGATACTTTTGGCTATTATGTCGATTTCTTCCAATTGGCTTATCTATTATAATATCATCTTTAACAATTCCCTCAACAAAGGCAAGATAATCACGTCTTAGGCTGTGACCTTCAAGCTCATGACAAAGCGCTGACATTGTAAGAGGGTCCTTGGCAAAGATAATAATTCCAGTTGTATCATAATCAAGACGATGGATATATCTTACTGGCATATCAAGCTTTTTCCTAATATAATATGAGGCCACCATATTGGCAAGCGTATTTTCCGTATTATGATTTCCATCACTATGAATATGACAAAAGGCAGGCTTATTAATAATTAAGAGATTATCATCCTCATATAAAATATCAATTCTAGTATTTAAGGGCTTAATATCTAAGCCCTTATTGTCATCTAGTGTTAAAATATCGTTTAGCCTTAAAGGATCATTAATATCACAAGGAGCATTATTTATCCATAGATTATTTTTTAAAGCCTTTAGCTTTTCA
>URFB01000066.1 GCA_900547045.1 uncultured Mollicutes bacterium | reverse complement strand
GGTGAAGTAACAATGATTAAGCAAATTGAAGAAAGACATTCGTGCAAAAAGTATAGTGATCAAATGCCTGAAATTGAAAAGATTGAGGAAATTGTTAAGGCAGGCTTATTAGCACCTTCAGGAAAAAATACCCAAAATGGTGTAATAGTAGTTATTAAAAATAAGGAAATTAGAAATAAATTAGCAAAGCTTAATGCTAAAATTGCCGGCTTTAAGGATGATTTTGATCCCTTCTATAATGCACCGGTTGTGCTTTTGGTTTTAGTTAAAAAATGTCCTACAGCTATTTATGATGGCTCTTGTATGATGGAAAACATTCTTCTTGAGGCTCAAAATCAAGGTCTTGGTGCTTGCTGGATTCATCGTGCTCATGAGGAAATTTTATCAGAAGAAGGAAAAGAAATCCTTAAGGATTTAAAGCTTGATTTAGAAGAATACGAAGGAATTGCTCATGCAACGATTGGCTTTAAGGCCCAAGAGACTTCTGCGAAGGAAATTAAAGAAAATCGTGTTCTTTACTTAAATTAAATTTCCACCCTTTAGGGAGTGGCTTTTTATTGACATTAAAGACTATATAGGCTATAATCAAATAGATACCTAAATCTTAAGAAAGGAGGATACGCTATGGATACTAAATTTAATTTGAGGCAAATATTAAAATTTACTCTGCCAAGTATTATCATGATGATGTTTTTTTCTCTTTACACCATCGTTGATGGTATTTTTATTTCCAATTATGTAGGAACAACTGCTTTAGGAGCTCTAAACATTATTTATCCCTATCAGTGCCTTGCCATAGGTCTGGCAGTTATGATTTCATCGGGTGGAAGTGCAATTGTAGGGAAAACCCTAGGTGAGAATAAAGGAGCTGAAGCAAGAAGATATTTTACAATGTTTATTGTAACTGAAATTATCTGCGCTCTTATCTTTTTAGCCTTTGGCCTAAGCCTTCAAAAACCAATATTAGGAATGCTAGGAGCCAGTCCTGAGCAAATGCCATATGCTCAAAAATATTACATTATTTATACTTGCTTTTTACCATTTAGTTTCCTTCAAAATGCCTTTCAAACCCTATTTGTTACGGCAGGTAAGCCTCATTTAGGCCTAAGCCTAGTAATTGGGGCCGGTATTATGAATATTTTCTTAGATTTTTTCTTCTTAGATATTTGTCATATGTCAATTGAGGGCGCGGCCCTTGGGACCGTTATTGCTTGCTTAATTCCTTCCATTACTGGTCTTATATATTTTAGCCTTAACCGTAAGGGTATTCTTTATTTCGTAAAATTTAAGCCTGATTTTAAAAGAATAAAAGAAGCCTTTTCAAATGGGTCATCGGAAATGGTTACAAATCTTGCCAATTCGATATCAACCTTTCTTTTTAATTATCAATGTCAAAAATTTTATGGTGATGATGGTGTTGCAGCGATTACCATCGTTTTATATTTTCAGTTTTTATTTACTGCTATTTTATTTGGCTATTCAATGGGAATCGCACCCGTATTTTCATACAAGTATGGTAAGAATGACAAAAAGGAGCTTAAGTCAATTTTAGCTAAAAGCTTAATCATTATTTTATCTATTAGTACTTTATCATATGGCTTATCATTTGCCTTAATTAAGCCGGTTGCTCATTTATTTTCGGGTGGATCAGCTAATGTATTTAAAATAACAGTTAATAATTTTAGCTTATATAATCCCGCCTTTTTGTTATTTGGTCTTTCTATTTTTGCATCCAGCTATTTTACCGCTCTTGGTAATGGCTTAGTATCCGCTATTATATCATTTTCAAGAACGATTTTATTTTTAACTATTGCTTTAATTGCCCTACCTTTAATTTTTAAAGAGAATGGTATTTGGTTTTCTCTTCCAGTAGCGGAGCTGCTTGGAGTATTAGTTTCAAGCTTTTGTCTTGTAAAATATCGTAAAAAATATTTATTTGAGTCAATATCAGAATAAAAATTCAATTTTATTTATAATTTCTCTTTTTTTATTTTGATTTTATGGTAAAATATAAAATATTAAATAAAAAAGGGAGTGTTATTGTGAGCAATATATATGTTGAGGGCTATAAGTCTATCCTAATCCTTGAGGAAACGGAAATAGCGATTAAGCTTGTTAAGGATACCTTTGAGCGTAAGCTAAGTGAAAAGCTAAATCTAACAAGAGTATCAGCCCCTCTTTTTGTAGAGCCATCTACTGGTCTAAATGATGACCTAAATGGCTATGAAAAGGCCGTTGGATTTAAGGCTTTTCAGACTAAAGCAAGCCTCGAAATTGTTCAGTCACTTGCAAAGTGGAAGCGTAATGCCTTAAAGAAATATGGCTTTAGAGGAATTTATACGGATATGAATGCTATAAGACCATATGAGGAGCTTGATAATATTCATTCGCTTTATGTTGATCAATGGGATTGGGAAATGGTTATTTCGGTTTTAGATAGAAATAAGGAATTTCTCAAAAATGTTGTAAGAAGAATTTATAAGGCTTTAGTTGAAACCGCACTTAAGGTAGAAGAAAAATATCCAAGTATTGTTCATTATTTACCAAATGATATCGCCTTTATTAGTACAGAAAAGCTTTTAAGTATGTATCCTAATTTATCAAGCAAGGAGCGCGAAAATGAAATAGCTAAAAAATATGGGGCGGTTTTTCTAATGGATATTGGGGATAAGCTTAGAAATGGTCTTCCTCATGATGGAAGAGCGGCTGATTATGATGATTGGCATTTAAATGGGGATTTAATTTTGTGGTATGAGCCCCTAAATATTGCCTATGAGATTTCTTCAATGGGAATAAGAGTTAATAAGGAGTCATTGCTATATCAGCTTAAGAAGAAAAATGAGGAATATAAGCTTGAATATAAATATCATCAGGATATTATAAATGATAGGCTTCCACTTACTATTGGTGGCGGAATTGGTCAATCAAGAATGTGTCTTTTTATGCTTAATAAGGTACATATTGGCGAGGTTCAGGCCTCATATTGGCCAGAGGAGGATATTGAAAAATTTAAGAAATTAAATATTAAATTATTATAAAATGCATATTGAACTTAAAAAATAAATATGCTAGAATGAATTCACTAAGGGAGTAGATGGCCCTAATCGGAGTAATATTCGTCAGCTCGATTGATAAATCCGGATATTACCTAAGCATCAAGACTTAGTATAGCTTTTACTATACTTGTCTTATCTATATTTAAAAAACGACAGGTATAGTACCTGTTTTTTTATGCTTAGGAGGAATATGTTATGATAAGCTATGAAACAAAAGAAATTGATGAGGTGCTTAGGGAGCTCAATACATCTAAGGATGGGCTTTCAAGCACAGAGGCCCAAAAAAGGCTTGAGGAAAACGGAAGAAACGAAATTAAGGAGAAGAAGAAAAAATCATGGTTTAAAATTTTTCTTTCAGAACTAAATGATCCTATGATTTTTGTGCTACTGGCAGCTATTGCGGTTACGATTGGTGTATCTTTATACGATACCATTAAGGTTATTAAGGAGGGTGGAGCATTTTCCTTCGTTAATACAGGTGATTGGCCAGATGTCGTTATTATTTTAGCTGTAATAATGCTTAATGCCTTAATCGGGACAATTCAGGAAATTAAGGCTCAAAATTCACTTGAGGCTTTAAAGAAAATGTCTTCTCCACTTGTTAATGTAATAAGGGATGGAAAAAGACAAAGAATCAAATCAGCTGAGCTTGTAAAGGGTGATATTGTCATCATTGATGAGGGCGATACCATTGGGGCAGATTTAAGATTAATTGAAAGCCATAATTTAAAGATTATTGAATCATCTCTAACAGGAGAGTCTCTACCAACTGAAAAGGATGCAAGTCTAGTTTTTTCCAAAAAGGTGGGAATTGGTGATCGTCTTAATTTAGCCTATATGTCTACGACTGTTTCCTATGGAAGAGGATTGGGAGTAGTAATTAATACAGGAATGGATACGGAAATTGGTAAAATTGCCACATCAATTGATGAGGAGCCTGAAAGCGAAACTCCCCTTCAAAAGGTTTTAGCTAAATTATCAAAATATTTAGGAATGCTTACCTTATTAATTGTTGTACTAGTGCTTGTAATTGATATTATCTGGATTTTTATTGATGGTAAGGGCTTAGTTTTAGAGGCTTATATCGAGGCTTTACTTTCATCTATTTCGCTTGCGGTAGCGGCTATTCCTGAAGGGCTAGCGGCGGTTGTAACAATTGTGCTTGCAATTGGCGTTCAAAGAATGGCTAAGGCTAATACAATTGTAAGAAAGCTTCATTCAGTTGAAACTCTTGGAGCCGTAAGTGTTATTTGTTCAGATAAAACGGGAACCCTAACCCAAAATAAAATGACTGTTACTGAAGCCTATACAATTAATAAATATTATAAAGAGGCTGATTTTAATAAGACGGCTCCTAAGCCTTTAAAGCTATTAGCCAAGGGTATGAGTCTATGCTCAAATGCCTCAGTTGATGAGGGGCTTTATGGAGATCCGACAGAAATTGCATTAGTTATTCTTGCCAATAGTCTAGATTTGCCTAAAAAATTAATTGAAGCTGAAGAGGAAAGAATTGCCGAATATCCCTTTGATAGTAACCGTAAGATGATGAGTACAACTCATAAGCTTAAGGATGGCTATATTAGCTATACTAAGGGGGCAATTGATAGTATCCTAAAAAGATCAAGCTTTATTTATGATAATGGTGTTGTAAGAAAAATCATGATTGATGATATAAATAAAATTAATGAGGCTAATGATTATTATTCTCATCAAGCTCTTCGTGTTTTAGCCCTTGCCTATTTTGAGGGAGATTCAAGAGATGAGAAGAATTTAATCTTCGTTGGACTTACTGCTATGATTGATCCTCCAAGAAAGGAGGCTATTCCCGCTGTATCAAAGCTTCATGAGGCAGGTATTAGCACAGTCATGATTACAGGAGACCATAAGGATACTGCCTTTGCTGTGGCTAGTATGCTTGGAATTTGTACGGATATTAATGATTGTATGACAGGCTCAGAAATAGATTTGATGACCGAAGAAGAGCTTAAGGATGCTGTAAAAAGAGTTCGCGTATTTGCTCGTGTTTCACCTGAAAATAAGGTTCAAATCGTAAGAGCCTTTAAGGCCAATGGCCATATTGTAGCGATGACAGGAGATGGTGTCAATGATGCTCCATCCCTAAAGGCGGCTGATATAGGTATTGCGATGGGAATTACGGGTACAGATGTTGCTAAGGGTGCAGCTGATATGGTCTTAGCAGATGACAATTTCGCTTCTATTGAAAAAGCAGTAGAGGAAGGAAGAGGAATTTATTCTAATATTAAAAAGACGGTCTATTTTCTACTTGGAAGTAATATCGCTGAGGTTTTTGCCATGCTTTTACTCATTATATTAGGTCTTCCTGCACCTTTAATTGCGATTCATCTTTTGTGGGTAAATCTTATTACTGATTCCCTTCCTGCCATTGCTCTTGGTATGCAGGCTAAGGATAAGGATATTATGAAGGAAAAGCCAAGAGACCCAAGTGAAGGAATTTTTGCTAATGGAGGCTTAAATTTAACCCTTGGCTATGGCATTGTAATTACGATTTGTGTTATAATTTCTTACTTTTCATGTGGCTTTTTAAATCATGCCTATAGTATTTCAGCTATTAAGGCTTTATACACAAGCAATCCTTTAATTTTACATCAAGCTCAAACTATGTCCTTCACCACATTAGCCTTTGCCGAATTATTCCATATGATTGGAATGAGTAGCCCTAAAGAAAGCTTCATTCATATCTTTAATGATAAAAATCATATGCTTTTTATCGCCTTTATAGCGGGAATATTACTTCAATTTTTAGTTATTGAGCTTCCGGGTGTATCCGATATTTTCTCAACTCACAATTTGACAGCTATTTGCTGGCTTATTACCTTTTTAATGTCAATACTACCTCTTTTTATTCATGAAATAGTAGTTTTAATTAATTATCTTAAGAAAAAGAAGGAATTGAAATAATATTTGTTTAAAATTATAATATAGTAAAGAAACTAGGTGATATAATGCTTATTAATTTACTTGATTTAATTAATTTTTCAAATAATGAAAGGCTTAGCCAAAAATATTTAAAATATTATTTAGGCTTTAAGGCCTCTAAGCAATATCGCCATGAGGAAATTCTTACAATTCAAAAAATGCTTGAGCTTTTAGATCTTGATTATGAATATTTAGGTGGCTTTAGCTATAGCTTTGTCTTACCTCATCTTAATAAGGAGCTTGATTTAATTAAGGTAACCAAAAATGCCGTTATTAATATTGAGCTTAAAAGCTCTAAAATATCTAATAGTCGTATTTTAAAGCAGCTTATGCAAAATAAGTATTATTTACATCTAATCCATAAGCCTATGTATCAATATACCTATGTAATGAGTGAAAATAAATTTTATAAAATTGAAAATGACCTATTAATAGAAGCCAGCCTTGATGAGCTAAGGAAGGTACTATGCTCTCACAAAAAGGCGATTTCTATTGATTTAAATGATATCTTTAAGCCAGAAAATATCTTCGCATCTCCCTTATATATGGTAGAAAGATTTATTAAAAATGATTATCTTTTAACGGATTCTGAACAAGCCACCCAAAGACAAATATTTAAGATGCTTGAAAATGATGAGGATTGTGCTGTTATAGGTCCTACTGGGTCTGGTAAAACAATGGTTTTATATGATATTGCAAGAAATCTTAATGATGTTCTTGTCATAAGTCCCTTTGAGTCTGATTCATTCAAAAGGCT
>URFB01000065.1 GCA_900547045.1 uncultured Mollicutes bacterium | reverse complement strand
GAATAAATAGTAATCATCACCCTGAGATGATATATCATCTAAAAATGAGGTCATTCCATCAATGGTTTTATCAGATAAAGCATAGCCCTTTTCAATTTTATCCTTAGCATAATCAAAATATGAATCAAAAGAAGCACTTGTCGATTCAATATAGGAATTCATATCAATCAAATCATAGGTCGTATTAATATGGTAGCCTTTAATCATTGAATCAAAATCTGCCACACTTCCACCATTTGAGTCAATATAGTTAAGGTCTAGATAATCATCAAAGCCATTTGCTGGATTATAATATTCAATTTCCTTTTCAAAAAAGGATGCGATATAATCATAGCTAATTTTTTGATTAGAGGAAAGCTTGTCATAATTATAGCTAGTAAATGTCGCATATTCCTCACTATACGCATTATAGGTCTCCTCCATATCCTCTGGAGATGTTTCATAATACCTTGTAAAGCTTGCCTTATAGTCTTCAGGCCTTTCATATCCAAAGGTCTCAGGATTTATCGTATAGACATTCCAATAATAGGCATTATTGCCTAAATAGTTTAGGAAAAAATTGTTACAATAATCATCAAAGCTTTGTCTTTCTTTAATTGTATCCTCATCAAGAGATTCCTCAGGCAAAGAGCTTTCTATTTTTTTACTACAAGAACTTAATACCACTAATGGAATTAAACATAATAAATACCTTCTTTTCACGTTATCACCATCTTTTTTTATATATTATATCACTAAATCATCTTTTTAAATCATTAAAAAAGAGTTTAAACATCATATGACATTTAAACTCCTTATTTTATTCAACGAATTCAAATACGTAATCAAAGATTCTTACAGTATCACCGTTTTGAACCCCCAAACGACGTAGCTCATCATCAACACCAAAACTTCTTAGCTGGCGAGCAAAACGACGCATAGCAGTATCATTTTCAATGTTTGTCATTTCAAATAGCTTCTTAAGCTTAGCACCCTCAACAACATAAACACCATCAGAATCACGACGAATAGTATATGGCTTTTCCTCTTCCTCAAACTTGTAGTTAACAACCTCTTCAGTTTCATCATCCTCAAGTAAAGAGAAGGATTCAGTAACATCAAGTAAATCTGCTACCTTATAAAGAAGCTCATTTAAATGCTCCTTAGTAAGCGCACTAATTGGAAGAATTTCTACATCTGGATACTTTTCCTTAAAGCGTTTAAGATTTTCCTCTGCCTGTGGCATATCCATCTTATTAGCTACAACAATTTGCGGACGCTTAGATAAATTCATCTTATATTCTCTAAGCTCTTGATTAATCTTTAGATAATCATCTAGAGGATCTCTTCCATCAACACCGGCCATATCAATTACATGCACAATAACACGACATCTTTCAATATGACGAAGGAATTGAAGGCCTAAACCTGCACCCTGAGATGCACCCTCAATAATACCAGGAAGGTCAGCCATTACAAAGCTTCTTCCATCTGGTACCTCAACTACACCAAGATTTGGAACTAGAGTAGTAAAGTGGTAGGCTGCAATTTTAGGTCTACATGCAGAAACCGCACTAATTAGGGTTGACTTACCAACGCTAGGAAAGCCTACAAGACCACAATCAGCTAAAACCTTTAATTCACATCTAACAAAACGATGCTCACCAGGCTCACCCTTTTCTGCAAAATCTGGACATTTATTAATTCCACTTGCAAATGCCATATTACCACGGCCTCCACGGCCACCCTTACATACGACAACCTCTTCATTATGACGTGTAATATCGCCAATAACACGATTAGTATCATCATCATAAAGAACAGTTCCTAGGGGTACACGAATATATGTATCCTCAGCAGATTTACCATACATACCCTTTGTACGACCATTTTCACCGTTATTACCCTTAATAACCTTATTATATCTTAAATCAAGAAGCGTTGATAGATTCTCATCACCAATAAAAATAATTGATCCACCAGCACCGCCATTACCACCATAAGGACCACCTTTTTCAATTTTAAGCTCTCGACGGTATGCAACTATACCATTTCCACCTTTACCGGCAGTAAGCTCAACCTTGACCTCATCTACGAACATAATATCCCTCCTTCGAAAAAAAATGCCCACACCATAAGCGTGGGCTTAATATCAAATTACTCTTGTGGGTAAACTGATACTTGCTTCTTATCGCGTCCCTTGCGTTCGAACTTAACAACGCCAGTAACCTTTGCGAATAAAGTATCATCTCCACCGATACCAACATTATTACCTGGGAAAATTTTAGTTCCTCTTTGACGGTATAAAATTGAACCAGCAGTAGCGAATTGCCCATCAGACTTCTTTGCTCCTAAACGCTTTGATTCTGAATCACGGCCGTTCTTTGTAGAACCAACACCTTTTTTAGATGCAAATAATTGAATATTTAAAAATAACATGATAGGTACCTCCTATTTTTCAGATTTTATATATTTTGGATATGCCTGCTCTAGCATATCTAGAGAATCACTTAAATTATTAAGAATCTCCTTTAGCGTATTATCACTAACCTGCATATCAAGCTTGAATAATCCTTCTTCACAAACGGGTGCTGTGATGTTGCAACGAAAAAGATTAAGTCTTTCTAGCAAATTATATGTCATAATAAGCATTGTTGAAACGGAGGCGCACACAATATCAGTTCCATAAGGATTTTGATTTGCATGACCCTTCACTTCAATTTTGTATTCATTGTCACCTTTGGTGACCTTATATTTAATCATAATTAAGCATTGATTGCTTCAATAGTAAGCTTAGTGTATGCTTGACGATGTCCCTTCTTAGTACGAGACTTCTTCTTTGGACGATACTTGAAGATAATGATCTTCTTAGCCTTACCATTCTTTTCAACCTTAGCAGTTACAGTAGCACCTTCAACATATGGAGCACCAACCTTAGTTTGCTCTCCACCAACGAATAATACCTTGTTGAAAGTATAAGTTTCACCGATGACAGCGTCATTTAGTAATTCTACATAAATGCTTTGTCCAGCTTCAACCTTAACTTGCTTTCCACCAGTTTCAATAATTGCGTACATGTCGTTACACCTCCTGAAAATTTAAGACTCACTATACAGGTAAGCTATGCTTTTTATAACCTGATCTAAGTGGTGCATGTTACAACATCATAATTATACCCTAGTCAAAATATAATGTCAACATTTTTTTAAAAAAATTATTCCCCTTTAATTTATAGAATATTTTAGCAAATTTTTTTTATTAATTATTGCTTTGCATTAATAAATCAATAACCTTACGAGTTACAAGATCATGAGCTAAATTATCAAGATTTGCTTTTTTAAATTCTGCAAATTGCTCATCAGATAGGCCATATTGATTTTTATATTGCTCAAATGCTGCATTAATTTCTACATCATCAGCTACAATACCTTCGATTGCTGCAATTTCAGCAATTACAATATCACTCTTTACAGCAGACATAGCTTGCTCCTTGGCCTGTGCACGCAATGCCTCCATAGTTTGACCACTCATGCTTAAATAAGCATTAATATCCATTCCATATTGACCAATATTTTGTTCTAGATACTTGATAATTTCATCAGTTCTTTTTTCAACCATATCTGGTTCAATATCAACCTCAGAATTATCAACGATTTCCTTAATTAGCTTACCAAGATATTCGTTGTCAGCGTCGTTTTGCTTCTTTGAATTCATTTGACGCTCAAGCTCCTTAACTAATGCATCTGCTGAATCAAGACCATATTCTTTAGCAAAATCATCATTAAGCTTTGATTCAACCTTAGTCTTTACCTCATGGATATGGCACTTAAATACAACAGCCTTGCCAGCAAGATTTGGTGCATGATATTCATCTGGGAAGGTAACATTTACATCAACATCTGAATTAGCCTCAAAGCCAACTAAACCCTCCTCAAAACCAGGAATAAAGGAATGACTCCCAAGCTCTAGGTCATAATGCTCAGACTTACCACCATCAAATGGTACACCATCTAAAAAGCCTTCGTAATCAATATTTACAGTATCGCCAAGCTCTGACTTACCAGCCTTTGTGCTATAGCTTACCTTGCTTTGAAGAAGCTTTTGAAGCTCGTTATCGACTTCCTCCTTAGTTACCTTTGCAGGTGTAGTTTTACCTAAATTTAAATTTTTATAAGTTCCAATTTTCATTATTTTGTCTCACTTTCTTTTTATAGTTATTATACATAATTTATTATTTAAATCAATAAATCAAATCATTTTTGCTAGATTAACAAATATTTTCCCGCTTTTAGAAATCCCACCAACTGCCTCAATTGAGCCTCTTCCATAGCCCTTAAGGGAAATGACATCATGCTCATGAAGCTCATAGGATGTATTATCAATGATTCTTTGATTAACCTTGCAATCCTTATTTTTAATAAGCTCCTGGGCCTCACTACGAGATAAATTAAAAATTTGGGCACAAATTAAATCAAGCCTAAGGCTTGCAACAAAAGCGTCCTTAGTCTTGATATCTCTTTTAATTTCACCATCAATGCTTGATGTTTCCTCAAGCTAAACCGCCTGATGAGCAATTACCCTAAGCTCAGAAATTAAATATGGTTCAATTTCCTTAGTTGCGTAAAAATAAACATCATTGCTTGTGGTAATATAAATGTCACCGATAGTATTTCTTTCAATACCTAGGCTCATTAATGATCCTAAAATCATACGATGATTAGGTGTAAGATATTTTTTATTATAATTAAGCTTCAATAAAATGGTTTTAAATTCTGGCTTTATTTCAAAGGGTGCTACAATCGCTCTTTTATATTCATCACCACAGGAATCAATATAAATGATGGTATCATCTTTAAGCGAATTTAAAATTTCAATTTCTCTTTTATTTAAAAAACGAAAAAGCGTAATTTTATTAGAATACTTAGCGTCTAATATAATTCCCTCACATTTTTTTACAAAGGGTAATTCTTCATTATTATAAAAGCTCATTAGGATTCCTTCTTCTCCATCAGCTCAAAATATCTTTCAGTCTTAGCTAAAATTTCCTCATCAAGCTCATCAATTTTCTTTTGGACATCCATCATTAGAGTATATTCAGTGGTATATGAGGCAAGCTCAGCCTTTAAATCCTGCATTTTTTGATCAAGCTTTGGAAGCTCATGCTCAAGATCATAGAGCTCATTTTTCTCCTTTGAGGTCATCTTATGCTCATTTTTGTATGTTTGATTTTTATTTATCTGTGTTACATTTTTATTTAAATCACTTGCGATAAATTCTGAAAATGAACCCATATAGGAATTAATTTCCCCATTTTTATAATATAAAAGCTCATCACAAATCTTATCTAGGAAATATCTATCATGGCTTACACATAAAACCGGACCCATGAAGGAATCAATATAATCCTCTAAAACCTCAAGGGTTTCAATATCGAGGTCATTTGTTGGCTCGTCTAAAATTAAAACATTAGGGTTAGTGGCTAAAACACGCACAAGCTGAAGTCGTCTTCTTTGACCTCCTGATAGGCTTTTTACCATTGTATATTGTAGGGTTGAATCAAATAAAAAGCGTTCAAGTAATCCTGAGGCAGTAACAGTTCCATCAAGTGTTTCAATCGTGGACGAAACCTCCTTGATATAATCAATAACCCTCATATCCTCGTCTATAGCATCAAAATGCTGCGAAAAATAGCCGATTTTTAGGGTTTCACCTAAAATAAGCTCACCATTATCAAGTGGCTCCTCCTGCATAATAATTTTAAATAGAGTTGTTTTTCCAGCACCATTATCACCAACAATACCAATTCTTGCGGTTCTAAGTACATTTAAATTAAAATTTTTAAATATAACCTTATCGCCATAGCTTTTAGAGCCATTTTTAATTTCAATAATCGTCTTTCCTAAATATTTAGATACTGAATCAAACTCAAAGCCCTTACGCTCATTAAATTTAATTTTTGAAAGCTCATTAAAGCGCTCAATACGATATTTTTGTTTGGTACGTCTAGCCTCAACACCGCGATGAATCCAATCAAGTTCCTGATTTAAAAGCTTCTTAAGCTTCTTTTCCGCCTTTTGTTCTTTTTCAAGGCGCTCAGCCTTAAGGGTTAAAAATTCGGAATAATTTGCTTTATAGGAATAAATATGACCATTATCAAGCTCAAGCATATTATTACATACACGCTCAAGGAAATATCTATCATGAGTAACCATAAATAAGCCATGATTATATCTTTGAAGAAATTTTTCTAAATATAAAATCATATCATTATCAAGATGGTTAGTAGGCTCATCTAGAATTAAAAAGTCACAATATGTAACGAGGCATTTAGCAAGAGCTAATCTTTTTCTTTGACCACCTGATAAATTAGTTGTTAATCCATCCGGATCAAGTTTAAGCTTAGTAAGCATTGATTTAGCCTCATAATCATTAACCTGATGGTCCTTATCATTATTTTTCATTACATAATCTAAATTTTTTATATTTGAAGGAATATTCGGCTCCTGCTCTAAATAGGAAATAATCATATTACCAGATCTTATAATTTCACCAGATTGGGGTCTTATTTCATCCTCAATTAATTTTATTAATGTTGATTTTCCTGTACCATTAAGACCTACTAGACCGGTTTTATCCTGGTCTGTAATTGAAAAAGAAACCTTATCTAAAAGGTTCTTATCAGTATATCTAAATGAAACATCCTTAAATGTTATAACCATAAAATTTCACCTTAAACTAATCAGCAATCATTAAAGTATCACTTTCAGCTGATTTTTTATTTTCTTTATTTTTACTACCAAACATATGAATTATCCTTTTAGGAATAAAGGTTAGCGTACCATATAATACCATTGGAAGTAAAACAAGGGAATCCTTAAATG
>URFB01000064.1 GCA_900547045.1 uncultured Mollicutes bacterium | reverse complement strand
CCCACAAACCCCCCCCCGCCAATATGTCTAAAAAGGCTTTTATAGCCTGATGTTTTTTCCATAAAGGAATTGAGCTCTTTTTTTATTTTATCCTCTTCATAATAGCCAATATGAGAATAGAGCCCTATACAAAGCTTTTCCTTCAATATTTCTTTATTAATTTGCGACCCAAAGCGGTTCATTTTACTTTTAAGCTTATAATGAAATGGCATATTATATTTTTTACAAAATTCTAAATCATTAAAATCCTCAACTGTTAAAATGATTCTTCTATTACTTGATACTGTTTTTTCTTTGCCTAAAAATAAGACATATGCATCCTGATACCTTGATGTTATATAATTAGCATCAAGGCTTTTAAGCACACAAAAGAAACGAAAGCCTAAATTATAAGCAAGATTTAAAACCGGCTTAAGCCCACAGCCATAGGCATCATCCTTTAGGACAAGCAATGAGCCTTTAGGAAGATGATTTAAATTTTCTTTAATGATATCGTAATTAATTATTTTAATAATGATCACCATTAAATTTTATCATTAAAGCACCTAAAATATGAAAAAGAGGGATGTAATCCCTCAATTAGCACTTAATTAATGCGTATAGCTTCTTTCCACGACGGATAACAATGAATTTAGCCTCAATCGCATCATCCTTAGTTAAAAGATGATCAAGCTCCTGACACTTATCTCCATTAAGGCTTACAGCTCCATTTTGAATAAATTCACGTGCCTCACGCTTACTTTTAGCAAGACCAGCCTCGATTAAAGCGTCAACTAATGTTAAATTGTCATGAAGATTAATTGATGGTAGATCACCAAAGCCCATTTCAATTTCCTTAGCTGTTAAAGCCTTAATATCACCACTGAATAAAGCCTTAGAAATCTTAACAGCCTCATCATAAGCCTCGCGTCCATGAATAAAGGTAATAACCTCACGAGCTAGGGCCTGATGAGCCTCTCTTAAATGAGGAGCCTCTTGATTTTTCTTATCAAGCTCTTCAATTTCTTCCTTAGATAGGAAGGTTAAGAACTTTAAGTAATCAATTACCTTAGTATCCTCAGAGTTAATAAAGAATTGATACATTTCATATGCAGATGTTTTATTAATATCAAGCCAAATAGCCTTACCATTAGTTTTACCAAACTTAGTACCATCACTCTTAGTTAAAAGAGGCATTGTAAAGCCATAGGCCTCCTTACCCTCCTTACGACGAATAAGTTCAATACCAGCAGTGATATTTCCCCATTGATCCTGTCCTGCAACCTGAAGAGTAACTCCACGGTGCTTATTTAAATACCAGAAATCCATCGCTTGCATAATCATATATGAAAACTCAGTATAGGTAATACCCTCATCAAGACGACGAGCAATAATATCCTTTTGAAGCATATAATTAACATTAAAGAATTTACCATAATCTCTTAAGAAATCAATAAATGAAATATCCTTAAGCCAATCGTAGTTATTAACAACCTCAAAGCCAAATAATCTTTCAGCCTGTGCCTTTAGACAGTTGAAATTATGATTTACCTGCTCATAGGTAATCATTGGTCTTTCACTATCAGGCTTAGGGTCACCAATAAGACCTGTACCACCACCAACAAGTAAAATAGGATGATGTCCAGCCTCCTTTAATCTTTTACAAATTAAAAAGCTTGAAAAATGTCCAATATGAAGGGAATCTCCTGTTGGATCAGTTCCAATATAGAAGGTCATTCCTCCCTTATTAAGCTTCTCCTTTAATGAAGGATCAGATACATCCTTAATTAAACCACGCCATTCTAGTTCTTCATAAATACCCATATAAATTCCTCCTAAAAATAAAAAAATCGTCCTTAAATCTAAGGACGAATAATCGCGGTACCACCTTAGTTCAGAATCAATGATTCTGCACCTCAAACCTTTAACGCAGGTATACGTTTAACCTCCAAGATTGTAATTCAAGAAGCACGCCCTAATCCTTTTCACCAACCAGGATTTCTCTTTAAAAAAGCTTGCTCTTTACTGATTTCTTTTCATTGGTTAAGTTGTTTTCATTATAAAGAAAAAAGCTAAGACTGTCAAGCCTTAAGCTGATTTTCTTCTAATAACAGTATATGGAAGCTTGATTTTAATATTATCAATTTCTTCGTTTTTCATAATTTTAGTTAAAAGACGCATAGCAACTGCACCAATATCATATACTGGAGTATCAACACATGTTAGGGTTGGCCTTGAAAGCTTGGCATATTTTGTATTTTGGAAGCCAACAACAGCACAATCCTCAGGTACCTTCACACCAAAATCCTCAATAACATTCATAAAGGAAACAGCAATACTATCTCTTACAGCAATCGCCGCATCAACCTTATTAATCTTAAAATATTCCTCAAAGTGAGCAGTGTTAATTTGAAGGTCACCACTTGTCTTAAATACCTTAGGCTCACGACCAGCTTCCTTCATAGCCTCAATATAGCCTACTTCCTTTTCTTCGTTTACAGAATATCTTCTTACAGTTGAAAGTAAATAAATATCCTTTCTTCCGGCATCAATAAGCTTTTTAGTAATGTCATAGGCAGCCTTTTTATAATCAACAGCTACACTAGGTACACTAGGATTATCTAATAATACATTAGTTAAAACCATTGGAATATTGGCATCATCAAATTGCTTACGAATACTTTCCATTTGATTAACAGCAAGCTCGTCATCTAAAAAAAGGATTCCATCAACCTGCTCAGAGACAATTGTTCTAATTGTTTCTTCAAGATCAAGTTCTCCTGTAATAGAGAATAATTTAATTGAATAATTATATTTTTTAGCAATATCAATAATCCCACCTAAAAGCTGAGATGTTGAGGCTCTTGTAACATCAGATAAAACAATACCAACAGTTGTAGTCTTTCTTGATGCTAAGCCTCTTGCGATAGCATTAGGACGATATCCTAGCTCCTTAATTACCGCAAGAACTCTTTCTCTAGTTGATTCATTAACCTTATCCGGATTATTTAAAACCCTTGATACTGTTGCAAGGGAAACCTGCGCCTTTCCTGCAACATCATAAATTGTAGCATTTGACATAATATATTCACCTCATAAAACAATAAACCTATATTAATAGTATATCACTTATGAAAACCGTTTTCAATCTTTTTTGAAAGCGTTTGCTAAAAATAGCTTTCATAAATTATTTCATAAAAAAGGATGAAAAAATCATCCCTTATTCTTCACTCTTTTGATATTGGCTTAATAGATTTTCAGACGCATCAGAAATCGGCATTGAAAAAGCAATAGCACCTAAATTATGAGCCTGATTTAGATCATATACACTTTTTAAAATCTTATTTTTGATGCTAGAATCAACAATAACTAAAATACAATCCTTTTCCTTTTGAATGGAAATACCATAAAGCTTTAAAGCATTAGCTGATACACTACTATTTCCATTAATAATGGTACCACCTCTTGCACCATCAAGCTTTATAACATCCATTATTTCATCCGCACGTCCAGCATTCGCAACAATTACAACTAAAGATAATTTCATATAACCTCCTACAAATTAGCAAGCATTAAATAATTAGTATTACCAATTAAGGATTCAAGGGCTACAGCAAATGCTATACCATTTCCATGCTTAAGGCTTCCAAGCTTATCCTCAATAGCTAAAATACAATCGCCAACCCTATCCTCTCTTAAAACACTAACAATAACATCTCTTTGATTATTATCAAGACCTAGCAAATTAAGTAAATCATTTGAGGCTGTACCCTTAGCATAAAAGCACATTTGAGCATTGGCATCGAATGATTCAATTAAATCCATAAATACCTCTTTTTTACCGTGAGGAATTATGGTAAATAAAAGCTTTAAGCCCTTAGGTGCTATATTATCGCCCATTTTCCTTTCCTCCTAAAAATTCAAATATAATATCATCGTTTTCCTTAACAATTCGCTTAGTAGCCTTTTTAACCTTACGCTTATCCTTAATAATCGCAACAAGACCTAAGGTCTCAATTGCAATTAGCGGAGTCATCGCAACCATTGCTACAATACCAAAGCCATTTTGTAAAACAGAGGCTTCTCCTCCAAGGGTAACACAAGCACCAATCGAAAGTGGTAAAATAAAGCTTGAGGTTAAAGGACCTGAGGCTACCCCACCACTATCAAAGGCAATAGCGGAATAAATTTTTGGTACAAATAAAGTTAAGCCTAGGCATAATAAATAGCCCGGAATCAAATAATAAAGAATACTAAAATTAAAAATGATACGAATCATTGAAAGTAAAATCGCAACGCCAACACCAATTGTAAGAGCAATTAGCATTGATTTTTTTTTAACTAAGCCCTGCGTAATTTCCTCAACCTGATTATTAAGCACATGAATAGCCGGCTCAGCAAGCACAGTTAAAGCGCCAATTAAAAAGCCAAAAATAACAAGCCAGATCTTAGAATATGAGGCAATAGAGCTTCCAATTTTAAAGCCTATAGGCATATAAGAAACACTTACGGCACTTAAAAATAATACAAGGCCTAAATAAGCATACAAGAGACCAATACCAAGCTTTTTAAGACGAGCTAAATTTAGGTGTAGCACAAAGAAATTACAAACTAAGAAAAATAACGAAATCATTAAAAGGGGAAGCCCAACCTCATAAAGTGAATGCAAGAAGGCCTTAGCAAAGGAACTAGCAAAATTACTAGCAATTGAATAATCGGGAAGCTTATAGTCAATATCTGACTTAGCAAAAACCGAAAGCAATAAAACAACTATAATCGGTCCAATTGATGCTAGGGCAATAAAGCCAAATGATGCATCCTTATCACTTTTTTTTGAAAGCAAGGATGAAACACCTACACCTATGGCCATTAAAAATGGTACTGTTATTGGACCAGTTGTTACACCACCACTATCAAAGGCAAGGGCTAAAATAGCCTCATTTCCACTTAAAATAACCACAATAACAATCGCAAACAGCAGCATATAAAAATATGATAACAATCTTCCTACATCAAGCTTAAAAATAACCTTTAGGGTCGCAAAGACAAGAAAAATACCAACACCAATACCAATTGACATTGTAAGAAGCGTTGAATTAATTACTTCCTTGGTTTGGTTAGCAAGAACAGTTAAATCCGGCTCCGCAATAGTAATTAAAAAGCCTAAAACAAATACCACAGCTAGCAATACTACAAGCTTTCCTTGCTTGGTAATACCTACTCCTACAGCTTTTCCCATGGGTGTCATTGCTATATCTGCACCTAAATTAAATAAAGCCATTCCTACAATTAAAATAATTGTACTAAAAGAAATAATCGTAATTTCATAGCCTGTTAGGGATACAAGAGGGGTAAAATTAATAATGAGAATTAATAAATATATCGGTAAAACCGATATCGCTGATTCCTTTAGCTTATTAATAATTTGCTTAATCATATTTTGCCTCCTTATATTTAAAAACTTTTTCTAGCCATATTATACCTTAGCCTTTAAAATAAATCTATAGGCTTTTTCAAATTCAAAATTAATTTCTCCAGCTCCCGCAAAGATGAAGACGAAATTATTCTTCTTAAAATCCTTAATTAAGCTTTTTCTTTTATATTTAGGAAATTTTAAATAGCGATAATACTCCCTTTCGCTTTTACATTTTTCCTCTCTAGCATAATATATTGGATATAAATATACCTTATCAAATTTAGCTAAGGTATCCTTATATTCCCTTTTAAAATATAAGCTTCTTGATAGGGTATGGCCCTCATAAATAATAAGCTTTTTTAATGATGGAAAGCTATTATTAATATATTCATATAAGGCCTTAAGCTGGCTAGGATGATGAGCATAATCTAAAACAAGGATTTTGTTTTTAACATGCCTTACATCCATTCTTCTTTTAGGTCTTTTAAAGCTCTTAAGCCGTCCTAAGACCTCATCTAGGGATCTTCCAAGTAATAAACATGCAAGGATAGCAGCTAATAGATTTTCATTTTCATATTTTGTTACAAAGGGGCTTTTAATTTCCTTAATCATATCCTTATATTTAAGCCTAATTAGGCTATATTCTTCATTTTCTAAAATGATTTTTCCATAAAGCTCGGCTTCCTCATTTGACAAGGAAAAGCTATGCTTATTAGGATGATCAAGCCTAATACTATCCTCAATAATTAAGGTGCTTGCATTTTTAGATGCATTCCTAAAGGCTTCAAAATATTGTTCTCTTGTCTTAAAGAAATCCACGTGATCATAATCAATATTTAAAATAATTAAAATATTAGGATAGTAGCTTAAAAAGGTATTTTGATATTCACAGCCCTCATAAACAAATTCTAAATTATTTTGATATTTAGCACTTCCATCACCAACGAGGCATGAGGAAGCTAGCATATGGGCTAAAAGGCTTGTCGTGAAGGTCTTACCATGAGAGGCTGATACCTGAATTTTGGTATGAAAGGGAAGCTCTGCTAAGGCTTCCTTATAGCTTTTAATATCATAGCCTAGGCTTTTAATTAAAAGGGTTAGCGGATGGTCTTTAAAAGCATTACCATAAATATAAAAATAGCCTCTTTGAGGCTTAAAAAAGTTTATATCTTCTACATCTATTCTTCCCTTATAATTTAAAATAGCTTCCTTTTTATCTACACCTGAAACCTTATGCCCCATTTGAATTAAAAGGGAAGCTAAGGCCTGAGTACCAGATCCTAAAATACCAATGATGAAATAGTCCATTTAATCACCATTAATTCTTATGCTAGGATAATCTTAAATATGAAAAAGCTTTAATATTAAAAAAGATTGCATATGCAATCCTATTTTGTAAATGAATATAAATCATACTCAAGCTTACTTTTTTCAATTTTAGTAATTCCTTGATTTGACTTTAATTCATTTATAATTTCTTCCTCTTGAGCTTTATTAAAGTAAATAACCGCATAGTTTTCCTTTTTAGAAACATAATGAATACGAATATCACGTCTTAGATATTTTATAGCTGCGTCATTATTATAATATATTACTAAGCCTTGTCTTG
>URFB01000063.1 GCA_900547045.1 uncultured Mollicutes bacterium | reverse complement strand
TTATAGTTCCACATTATTTATCACCTCCCCAATGCTTTGCTATATAGCAATATTTGTCAAAATCCTTAAATGCAATATTGGAAAGAGCATTATATTTATCCTCATAATAGCTTAAAAGATTATAATAATCCTTTTTCACTTTATTAAAATAATTGAGAAGCTCTAAATTATCTGGATTTATATCAAGCAAATATGACATATCAATTAAATTAAAGCGGTAGCTCATAATAAGGATTAGAAGATTTTCCTTCTCAGTTTTTATATTTGTAAAATCCTCCTGCTTGTATTTGTAGAAGGAATATTCATCCTTAAATGAATTTCCTAGAGCAAGAGCATTAATAGGATTTAAGATTTCTTTTATTTTAATCACTCCATTTTAAATTATGAAGCATAAAAATAAATGTATAGGCAAAAATAAAAGGAGCTATTAGCTCCTATTTATTATTCCTCGTCGATTGCACCTACAGGACAAGCACCTTGGCAAGCTCCGCAGTCAATACAAGTATCAGCATCAATGTGTGATACATCCTCAAGAGTAATTGCACCTACAGGACATTCACTTACACAAGCACCACATCCAATGCAAGTAGATTCGTTAACTTTTCTTGGCATATTGATTACCTCCTTGATAGCATAATTATAGCATTTAAAGCATAAGTTAGACAATACAAACATATTTAAAAAAGCTTAACAAAAATTTGTTTTTAATAAAAAAAGCTAATTTGTACAAAAACAACTGAATATTTACTTGTAATTTTAAGGTAAATTGTGTAAAATAAAGTACAGCAAGGAGTTGAAAGAATGGTTTGGTGGCAGGTTTTAATTATTTGTATAATTGTATTAATCATTGGCTTTATTGCGGGCTTCTTCGTTGCAAGAACTTTACTTAAACGTCAATTAAAGAAAAATCCTCCAATTAATGAAAAAATGATTCGTGCGATGTTTAGTCAAATGGGACGTACTCCATCTGAGAAGCAGGTTCGTGCAGTTATGCGTTCAATGGAAGAAAATAAATAATTTAATAAAAATTATGGATGCTTTTGGCATCCTTTTTTCATAAAATAAAGACCTACAAGCTTAAAGCCTATAGGTCTTTATTTTCTTTATCTTTTTTATGCTTGAAGCAATTTTCAGTACCATTTAATAAACGCTTGAAATTTGATTTATGCTTAATAATTAAGATAAAAGCAATTACTGTATAAAGAATAACAGTAAGAATATCAGGTCTTCCACAAAGGTAGATAAGACCTAAATTAGCACCATTGTAGCCAATAAAGCGAAGAAGCCAGCCTGTAGCTGCGACTGTTAAGGCTGCAGCAGAGCTACATAGGCAAACATAGCCGGTTGCAAAAAAGACAATTCCAAAAACAACAAGACATGAAATGGCTGGAATTGGAGTAAGAGCAAGTACAACACCCAAAGATGTAGCTACAGCCTTTCCACCCTTGAATTTTAAGAAGCATGAGAATAAGTGACCTAAAATAGCCCCAACACCATAAATGATATGTGGTAGATAATGATTCATTATTCCATATGGCTCAAGGACATATTTTACAAGTATAATAACGATTGCACCCTTTAATACATCAAAGAAAAAAACGGTATAGCCTATCTTCTTTCCAAGAACACGAATACAATTAGTTGTACCAATATTTTTTGAACCATACTCTCTTACATCAATGCCTGTAATTGTTTTACCAATTACAATTCCAAATGGTATAGAGCCTAAAATATAAGCGATAATAAAAAATAATATGTTAAGAGCAACTGATACGCCCACGGAAGCTGTTAAGATCATAAACAAATACCTCTTTTTCTAGAAATATTATACAAGACCTAAAATTATAAATCAAGTTAAACTAAATTGTTTGGTTTTTAAAAAATAAAAAAATTGATAATTTATTGAGAATTGATCAAAAATATGATAAAATCATAAATGCGAAAATGAAATTAGGAAGTGGAAATTATGGCAGCTAAACACTACGATGATGCTGATATTCAAATTTTATCAGGACTTGATCCTGTAAGAAAAAGACCAGGTATGTATATTGGTTCTACTGATTCTCGAGGACTTCATTATTTAATTTGGGAGCTTGTTGATAATGCAATTGATGAGGCTCTAGCCGGCTATGGAAAGGAAATAACTGTTTCATTAAATCAAGATGGTTCAGTTACCGTATCCGATCAGGGACGTGGAGTTCCTTGCGGCTTAAATAAGGAAACAGGCTTAAATTCACTAGAGGTTATTTATTCAATTCTACATGCTGGTGGTAAGTTTGGTCAGGATGGAGGATATAAGGTATCAGGAGGTCTTCACGGTGTTGGTGGTAAGGTTGTAAATGCCTTATCAACCTATTTTGATGTTCAATCAATGCGTGATGGACAAATTCATCATATCCAATTTAAGGATGGTGGTCATAAGGTAATCGAAGCTGAGGTTACTGGAAAGACAAATAAAACAGGTACTATTATTACCTTTAAGCCAGATCCAAAAATATTCTCAACCGTAATTTTTAATTATGATACAATCAAAGAGCGCTTAAGAGAAGGAGCTTTTCTTATTAAAGGCTTAAAAATGAATCTTATTGATAAGAAGAATAATAAGCAGGAAAGCTTTTTATATGAGCATGGTATTTCTGAGTATGTAACATTACTTAATGAAAAGAAAAAGCCATTATTCGATGTATGCTATTTTGATCAGGTTCAGGGACCTATTGAGGTTGAAATCGCCCTTCAATTTGTCGATACCTTCGATGAAAATATTGTGTCATTTGCTAACAACGTTAGAACAAGAGATGGTGGTTCTCATGAGGTAGGCTTCAAGACCGGACTTACAAGAGCAGTTAATGATTATGCTCGTAAGTTTAACCTAATTAAGGAAAAGGAAGCTAATCTAGATGGTACTGATATTCGTTCTGGTATGACCGCAATTGTATCTGTACGTGTTGAAGAGGAGGTCCTTGAGTTTGAAGGCCAAACAAAAGGTAAGCTTGGTACACCAATTGCTAAAACGATCGTTGATAATGTAACATATGATAAATTTATTTATTATTTACATGAGCACAATGATGTTGCAAAATATATCGTTGAAAAGGCCCTTTTAAACCGTAAGGCAAGAGAGGCATCTCGTAAGGCAAGAGATCAAATTAGACTTGATAAGAAGGATAAGACTGAGCTTAATTTATCAGGAAAGCTATCACCTGCTCAGGAGAAAAATCACGATATTAATGAGCTATTTTTAGTCGAGGGAGATTCAGCCGGTGGTTCTGCAAAATCAGGACGTGATAGACGCTTCCAGGCCATTCTACCACTAAGAGGTAAGGTCTTA
Organism: uncultured Mollicutes bacterium; assembly: GCA_900547045.1. GTDB lineage: Bacteria > Bacillota_I > Bacilli_A > Acholeplasmatales > Anaeroplasmataceae > CAG-307. The sequence continues at coordinate 3,700 of URFB01000063.1, read as the reverse complement.
AATACTGAGCGTGCTAATCAGGAAAATGCATTACAAAATCAAGAAATCGCTACTATGATTTATACAATCGGTGCTGATTTTGGTGATAAATTTGATATTAAAAAATGTAATTATAAAAAGGTAATTATCATGACCGATGCCGATGATGATGGAGCCCATATTCAAATTTTGCTTTTAACATTCTTCTTTAGATATATGAGACCATTAATTGAGGATGGTCGTGTTTATATTGCCCTACCACCGCTATTTAAGGTAACAGTTAAGGGTAAGAATCCAGTTGTTAAGTATTTATATACAACTGATGAATTATCACAATATACAAATAAGTATCAAAAGGATTCATTAATTATCCAACGATTCAAGGGACTTGGTGAAATGAACGCCGAGCAGCTTTGGGAAACAACTATGAATCCTGAATCTAGAACATTAATTCAGGTTCGTGTTGAGGATCTAGATGAAGCCGAGTCTGAGGTTAATCTTCTAATGGGTGATGATGCCGCAAGACGTCGTACATGGCTTGAAAATCATGTTGCCTTTACTCTTGAAGATGAAATTCAAATAGATAATTTATAGGAGTTTTTTTATGGCAAAGAAAGAAAATTTAAAAAATAAGCTTGATATGTTCCAAAAAGAAACCTTCCAATATGAGCGTTTAGAGGACGTATTAGGAGACCGCTTTGGTCGTTATTCTAAGGCAATTATTCAGGAGCGTGCCATCCCCGATGTAAGAGATGGACTAAAGCCCGTTCAGCGTCGTATTTTATATGCAATGAATCATATGAAAATCACCTCAACAAGCCAATATAAAAAATCAGCTCGTGTCTGTGGTGAGGTAATGGGTAAGTATCACCCACATGGTGACTCATCAATTTACGAGGCGATGGTTCGTATGAGCCAAGAATGGCGTATGTCAGTTCCTTTGATTGATATGCAAGGAAACAATGGTTCAATTGATGGTGATGGCCCCGCAGCAATGCGTTACACCGAATCACGTCTTTCTAAAAATGCAGATTATTTACTAGAGGACATTGATAAAAATACGGTTCCCTTTATTGATAACTTTGATGGTGAGGAAAAGGAGCCTACTGTTTTACCAGCTAAGTTTCCTAACCTTTTAGTTAACGGCTCAGTTGGTATTTCATCTGGTTATGCAACCTATATTCCAACTCATAATTTAGCCGAAACAATTGACGCCACTATCTATAAAATTGATCATCCTAATATGACAATTGATGAGCTTTTAACAATTATGCCAGGTCCTGATTTCCCTACCGGTGGTATTGTTCAGGGTATTAATGGTATTAAGGAGGCTTTCCTTACCGGAGCTGGAACTGTCGTTGTAAAGTCTAAGATTTCTTATGAGGATTTTGGCGATAATCAAAAGCGTATCGTTGTTACAGAAATTCCTTTTGATACTAATAAGCAAAAAACAGTTGAGCGTATTGACCAGCTAAGAATTGACCGTAAGGTTGATGGAATCCAAGAGGTTAGAGATGAGTCTGACCGTCAGGGACTTCGTATCGCAATTGACCTTAAAAAGGGTGCTAATGAAGCAGCTATTTTAAATTATTTATTAAAAAATACTGATTTACAGGTTAATCTTAAATATAATATGGTTGTAATTAGAAACCAAAGACCCGAGCGTCTTGGTGTCCTACAAATCCTAGATGCCTATATTGATCATCAAAAGGATGTTATTACAAATCGTACAAATTATTTACTTCAAAAGGCCCAAGATCGTCTTCATATTGTAGAAGGTCTTATTAAGATGGTTTCAATCCTTGATGAGGTAATTAAGACTATTCGTGAATCAAAAAATAAGGCTGACTCTAAGGATAACTTGGTTTCAAAATTTGCTTTCTCTGAGCGTCAGGCTGAGGCTATTGTAACAATGCAGCTATATCGTTTATCTAATACCGATGTTACAGCCCTATACGAGGAGAAGGAAGCCTTAAACAAGAGTATTGTAGAATACAATGCAATCTTAAATTCTGATAAAAAGCTTTTAAAGGTCATCAAGCAGGAGCTTGTTGATATGAAGAAGAATATTGTTACACCAAGAAGAACGGAAATTCAGCATGAAATTTCTGATTTAACAATTGATGAGCAGGATTTAATACAAAAGGAACAAAATTACTTTGTAGCTACAAGAGATGGCTATTTAAAGCGTGTTTCAATTAAAAATTATAATTTATCAAAGCTTAATACAATTAAGGAAAAGGATACAATTGTCTTTGAAGGTGAGGTTTCTACAACCGATGTAATGCTAGGATTTACTAACCTAGGAAGCTTTGTTTATATTCCAATCTTTAAGGTTGATGAATGTAAGATGAAGGATATTGGTTCATATATTAATAATATCGCAACCATTTCACCAGTTGAAAAGCTAATTCGTGTCTTTATTATTTCAAAATTTGATGATAAAACAAATGTGCTTTTAACAACTAAAAATGGTTTAATTAAGCAAACTAAGCTAAGTGATTTCGTTGTATCAAGATATACAAAGGCTGTAAGAGCGATGAAGCTTCAGGATGCTGATGAGCTAATCAGCGTTGATATGACATCAAATCCTCTTGAAATTATATGCTTAACTCATGATTGTGATGCACTAAGATTTAGAGCCTCAGATGTTGCCCTATATGGTACAACAGCTGGTGGTATTAAGGCCATTGCACTTAAACCAAATGATTATTTAGTTAGTGCCTTCTATGCTAATAAAAATGATGATATTTTATTATTAACAAAGCGTGGTACTCTAAAGCGTATGCCAGTAACAGATCTAAATTTATCTAAGCGTGCTCGTGCCGGTCAGCCGGTTATTAAGAAAATCAAATCTAATCCTTACTATCTAGTTGATGCGAAGGCAATGACACCAAATCAATATAAGGAAAATGTTTTACTAACAATTCAATATACTGATGGAGTAGATGTAAAGAATGCCTTTGATATTAAGTATGAAAAGGCTGATGCAGGTATTAATATTTTAGCTGAAGGCTTAGGTGAGCCATCAGCTATGAGGCTTCAGGCACCGCAAAGCCCTGATGCTGAATTATCTGATGATTATTTACTTGAAAAGGATAATAATATTGATGTTTTTAGCTTTGAAAACATGGAAGAAAAGCCAATTAAGGCCTCAAGACAGCGTAGCATCGAGGATGAGCTTGATGAAATTTTAAAGAATGAAGCTAAGGAAGATAAAAACGACGTTGAGTTTAAAAAGGTTTCTTTATTTGATGATGAGGATTTTAAATAATTATGAAAATTGATTTACATAATCATTCTAAATATTCTGATGGAATTTTACCAGTTAAGGAACTAATTAATTTAGCTCATGATAAAAAAATCGACATTATGGGTTTAACTGACCATGACAGCGTCTTTGGCGTTGATGAGGCCTATAGCTATGGTAAGGAAATTGGTGTGAAGGTTCTAAAGGGTATGGAGCTTTCCACCTTCCATAAGGGTCAAACTGTTCATATTGTTTGTTATTTTAAGAATAATATTATTCCTAAGGAGCTTTATGATTTTTCTCAAAATATTATTGATACCAGGCTTCAAAGAGCACATAGAATGATTGATAATATTAAGGATTATTATAAGATTAATATTGATGAGGATTTCTTATTTAAGGATGCCTGTATTGTTACAAGAGGTAATATGTATCAATGTATCATCCACTCTAATCCCGCTATTGATCATA
>URFB01000062.1 GCA_900547045.1 uncultured Mollicutes bacterium | reverse complement strand
GCTTTTATAAGAAATTAATGAAGGGACAATTGTAATTAGTGCCCATGGAGCCTCCCCTTCTGTCTTTTTACGTGCTAAGGAAAGGGGCCTTAATATTATTGATGCTAGTTGTCCTAATGTTTATACCATTCATAATAATATTAAAAAATATTTAAAGAAAAATTACGATATTATCTATATTGGTACGAAGGGTCATCCTGAGGCTGAGGGTGTTTTAGGAATTAGTGATAAAATTCATTTAATTAGTAATAAAAATGATCTTCATAGCTTAAGCTTGTCTAATAATATTTATGTATCTAATCAAACAACACTTTCCGTTTATGATATAAAGGAGCTTTTTGAAGCGATTAACGAAAAATATCCTGATGCGATTATAGATGATAAAATTTGTAATGCTACAACTCTAAGACAAAGAGCGGTATGGAGCAAAAGGCTGATTTATGTATTGTCGTTGGGGATAAATCAAGCTCTAATTCCTTAAAGCTTCAATCTGTTTGCCAAAATAATGCCCATATTAAATCCTATCTTGTTGAGGATGAAGCCGATTTAGATCCATCCTGGTTTAAGGATGTAAATGTCGTATCCGTTACAAGTGGAGCATCTACACCTGATGAGGTTACGGAAAAGGTTATAAAAAAAATAAAAATGATTTCATAGCGAAATCATTTTTTTGTTAGGTCCTTAATAACCTCCGAAGCAATTAAAAGTCCGGCAGATGCTGGTACAAAAGCATTACTTCCTGGAATATCACGTCTTACTGTGCATTTTCTAGTACCAGCAGGACATACACAGCTAGTACGACAGCTAATTGACATATCCTCAAGTGGTCTTGTAGGATATTCCTTTGAATAAACAACCTTTAGCTTTCTTACTCTTCTTCTTTTAAGCTCATAGCGCATTACTCTTGCAAGAGGGTCAACACTTGTCTTATAAATATCTGCAACCTCAAAGGCCTGAGGATCTAATTTATTTCCAGCACCCATACAAGAAATAATTGGTGTTTTACTCTTTTGCGCCTTTAGGACTAATGCGATTTTAGCAGATACTGTATCAACGGCATCCACAACATAATCATATTTTGTAAAATCAAAATCATCTTGATTTTCAGGTAAAAAAAAGCATTTATAGGCTTCTACCTTAGCCTGAGGATTGATTGCTAAAATACGTTCCTTTAAGACATCAACCTTATATTTACCAACAGTTTCGAAGGTAGCGATAACCTGACGGTTGATATTAGTCATACAAACCTTATCATCATCAATAATGTCAAAGGCACCAACGCCTGATCTAGCAAGGGCCTCAACAACGTAGCCACCTACACCACCAACACCAAAAACTGCGACTCTTGAATTTTTTAATTTATCCATAGCCTCTTTACCATAAAGTAGCTGTGTTCTAGAAAATTGATTTAACATATTTTACCACTCATTTCTATAAAACAAGGTAAAGAGATTCCATATTGAAATCTCTTTAAATCCTTATTTATTTTCTTCATCATCATGATTAATATTAAGAGATGAAATAACCTCATTCATATGGTTACCATATTCTAGAGCCTCATCATACTTAAAAATTAATTCAGGCATTTTTCTTGCATTTAGCTTTTTAGCAAGCTCATGGCGTAAATAGCTTTTTGATTCTTCAAGAGCATCTTTAACTGCTCCCTTATCCTTAGATACATATGAGGTATAAAAAATCGTCATGTATGATAAATCATTTGTAATTCTTACCTCAGTAATTGTAGCTTCCTTTAAATATTGATTACGTGATTCACGAGTAAGAAGGATAGAAAGCTCTCTAAGGGCATTAGACTCAAGTCTTTTAATTAATAGGCTCATTACTTACGCTCGATTTCCTTCATTACTGAAGCCTCAATAATATCTCCTTCTTTAATATCATTGAAGTTTTCAATTGTAATACCACATTCATATCCATACTTAACTTCCTTAGCATCATCCTTGAAGCGTTTTAATGATGCCATCTTGCCTTCATATACTACGATACCATCACGAATAATTCTAACTAAAGAATTTGATTGGATAACACCATCAGTAACATAGCAGCCTGCTACAGTACCAACCTTAGAAATCTTAAAGGTATTTCTAACCTCAGCTTGACCAATTACAACCTCTTCATATTCAGGCTCAAGCATACCCTTTAAGGCAGCCTCGATATCCTCAAGAAGCTTGTAAATGATTGAATATAATCTGATTTCTACACCCTTTTCAGCTGCTGTTTGTCTTACAGCCGCAGTAGGGCGAACATTAAATCCTAAAACAATGGCGTTAGATGCAGATGCAAGAATAATATCAGTATCCGTAATTGCACCTACAGAGCAACGAATTACATTAACAGTAAAGTCATCAACCTTAATCTTTTCAAGGCTTTGCTTTAAGGCCTCAGCACTACCCTGAAGGTCAGCCTTAACAATTAAATTAAGCTCCTTAGACTCATCCTTAGAACGGAATAGCTCCTCAAGAGTCTTCTTAGATGCAGCATTAAGCTTATCCTTTGTACGGCTAGCACGTTGCTCAGAAATCTCACGAGCCTCCTTTTCAGATGATAAAGCCATAAACTTATCACCAGCAAAAGGTACATCATCAAGACCAGTTACAACAACAGCCATTGAAGGAAGAGACTCCTCATACTTAATATGACGGTCATCCTCCATTGTACGAATACGTCCATATGTATCGCCACATACTATGTAATCGCCAACACGAAGGGATCCATTTTGAACTAGGAATGTAGCTACTGGACCACGACCCTTATCGAGCTCAGCCTCAATTACTGAACCAGTTGCAAGACGAGAAGGGTTAGCCTTTAAATCCATCATTTCCGCAGTTAATTGAATAACATCAAGTAATTCATCAACACCAATACCCTTTAAAGCGGAAATTTGTACGAAAGGTGTGCTTCCACCCCATGCCTCAGGAATAATATCATAATGAGTTAATTCCTCCATAACACGGTCAGGATTAGCACTTGGCTTATCACACTTATTTACAGCAACAATAATTGGGCACTTTGCAGCCTTAGCGTGGGAAATAGCCTCCTCTGTTTGAGGCATTACACCATCATCGGCAGCTACAACAAGGACAACAATATCAGTTACCTGAGCACCACGAGCACGCATTTCTGTAAATGCGGCATGTCCTGGAGTATCAATAAATGTAATCTTTTCGCCCTTTCTTTCAACCTGATAAGCACCAATGTGTTGCGTAATTCCACCGGCCTCACCAGCAGCGACACGACTATTTCTAATATAGTCTAGAAGTGTTGTTTTACCATGGTCAACGTGCCCCATGATAGTAACAACTGGAGGACGCTTCATTAAAGCATCAGCGTTATCCTCAATTGTAAATTCATCAAATCTAGTTGCATCTGTTACAACCTCATCCTTAAGCTCATAGCCAAAATCTAAGGCTACTAGCTCAACTGTTTCACGATCAACTGATTGATTTTGATTGGCCATTATTCCAAGCTGCATAAGCTTCATAACAACCTGAGCAATTGTTTTGCCCATACCTGCAGCCATATCAGCTACAGTCATACCTTCTTTATAAACTAGAACTCCATCCTTAGAAACATTCTTATCCTTTTGGGGAATGTTTGAAATTCTTTGTTCTGTCTTCTTTGACTTCTTTGCCAAAATATCACCTTATTCCTTTAATAATTTTGCAAAGCCTCGATCCATAATTCCTATAACATGTACATTCTTTCCACCAATTGCTTGGCTTAGGTCATTTGATGTATAGTTTTTATTCAGTGAAACCTCATAAAATGTGGTTTTATCTGTTATTTTTTTAGTTGTATTCTTTTCTGTATCAGAAGCTAAGAACACAAGATGTATTGTATTATTTCTCAAGCCTTCTATGACCATTTCGGTTCCAGAAATTATTTTACCTGATCTTTTTGCAAGGCCTAAATTAGATAAAACTCTATCCATTTATTACCTCTTTAAGCTTATCATAAATTTCATCTGGAACACTTACCTCTAGCTTTTTATCAAGCGTATGTGATTTACGAGCGGCTTCAATTACCGCTAAATCCTTTTTAAGATATGCGCCACGTCCATTTGCCTTTCCAACAGGGTCAATAATAACATTGCCCTCAGGGGTTCTAACAATACGGATTAAATCCTTCTTTTCTAAAACCTCTCTTGTTTGACAGCAGGTACGTAATACAAGCTTTCTTTCCTTCATATAAACCTCAATTAAATTTCAAGTAATCCTTCGCTTCTTGCTTCTGAAGCTGATTTAATATCAATCTTCCATCCACAAGATTGAACTGCTAAGCGAACATTTTGTCCAGCCTTACCAATTGCAAGGCTTAATTGATCATCTGGAACAATTGCAAGAGATGTTTTCTCCTTAGGATCAATATTTAATACTAAGGTAACCTTTGCTGGTTGAAGAGAATTTCTAATTAACTCCTCAGGATCATCACTCCACTTGTAAAGGTCAATCTTTTCACCATTAAGAGCTTGAACAACCTCTTTAATACGAGCACCGTTTTCACCAACGCATGAACCAAGTGCATCAACACGAGGGTCAGTTGAGTAAATTGCAATCTTAGAACGATCACCAGCGTCACGAGCAATACCCTTAATCTCAATAATACCTTCCTTAATTTCAGGAATGTATGTTTCAAGTAAACGCGTAATAAGGTTACGGTCAAGACGAGAAAGCTTAACCTTTGGATCCTTAGTTGTTTGTTCAACCTTCTTAATATAAACAGAAATCTTATCTCCAGCATGGAAATCATCATTTGGAAGCCATTCAGCCTTTGGTAAAACTGCAGTTGTTCCTTGACCAATATTTAAATAAGCATAATTGTCATCAACCTTAACAACTATGGCAGAAATCATTTCGTTTTCTTGACTCTTGAAATATTGGAATGCCTTATCACGAAGTAAAGCCTTAATGTTAGATGCAAATGTTGACTTTGCACTTCTAGCAGCCTGACGACCAAAGTCATCCTTTGTTGAAATATTCTTAGAAATAATATCACCAACATGACAATTAGGCTTAATCTTCTTAGCCTCCTCTAATGTAATTTCAGAAATTGCATTAGGATCCTCAGATGGCTCAGCAGATAATTCTGCTACAACTAATCTTTGAGCTGTAATAACAACCTCATGCTTTTCAGGGTTAACCTTTACTACGATTGTAGCATTTGGTTCAACCTTTTTAGCAGATGCAGCTAAGCTCTTCTTTAATACCTCAATGATTTCATCATAGGTAATACCGCATTCAGCTGCATAGCCTTCTAATAAATTAAATAAATCCTTACTAACCATTTTAAAAAATCCTCCTATATCTTAACGGCAAGTCTAATCTTTTTGATATCGGCCTCATTAATTGAAACCTTCTTCATTCTTCCTTTGATATTAATCTCAACAACAATAGTGTCACCTTCATATGACAATAATGTTCCTTCATATGTACTATCTGGGGTTTTAACATTTACATACTGTCCAACGGCTGCTAAAATTTCATCCTTGTTTCTAAGGGTTCTTTCTGCACCAGGAGAGCAAACCTCAAGCATATACTCAGGCATATCGTCATCATATGCATCAAGCTTTTCAGATAATAATTCATTAACTACACCTAGGGTATCAGAATCAATACCACCCTCAGGCTTGTCAATTGATACTCTTAATACCTGAAATCCATATTCCTTTACCCATAATACCTCATAAAGCAATAGGCCCTTTTGCTCGCATATAGGCTTAACTAATTCCTCGATACTTTTAACATCTAACATAGTTTCCCTCCTTTTACATTTAAAAAAGTGAGAAAAACAATCTCACTTTCCTTACCTTATGTCTATTTATAGTATAGCATACTTTTAATAAATTACAAGGGTTAATCGCTTTTTTTACTTAATTTTTGTCAATTATTTATGAAAAATAATTGGCTTACCAGTATTAATTATGCTAAAATACATAAGGTGATAAAATATGACAGAACTTTTAGCTCCTGCTGGAGATTTTATTTGTGCTAAAACAGCTCTTTATAATGGAGCAGATGCAATTTACTGTGCATCTGAGGCCTTTGGTGCTCGTGCCTATGCTAAAAATTTAACACTCGATGAGCTTAAGGAGCTTTTAATCCTTGCTCACAGCCTAAATAAAAAAATATATATTACAGTTAATACAATTATTAAGGATAGTGAGCTTAATGCTTGTATCGAATATGTTAATAAGCTTTATGAACTAGGAGTTGATGGCCTAATTTTAGCTGACTTTGCGATGATTTGCTATGTAATTAATTACCTACCTGGAATGGAGGCTCACATTTCAACGCAATGTGGCGTAAAATGCCTTGAGGATGTAAGATTCTTTGAAAATCTTGGAGCTAAGCGCGTAGTTCTAGCTAGAGAAAATACCTATGAGGAAATCAAAAGGATTAAAGAAAATAGTCCTATGCCTCTTGAAATATTTGCACATGGAGCCCTATGTGTTTCCTATTCTGGTGGCTGTCTTATGTCATCTATGCTTACCCTTCGTAGTGGTAACCGTGGACGCTGTAGCCAAAACTGCCGTAGAGAATATACAATATATAAGGATGGAGCTAAATTTTCTGAAAAGGGCTTTCATCTTTCAATGAAGGATTTAAATACATCAAGTAATCTTATTGATTTATTAAGCATCGGTATTGACTCCCTTAAGCTTGAGGGTAGAATGAAAAACCCTGAATATGTTAAAATCGTTACAAGTGAATATCGTAAAAAAATTGACAATAAGGACTACAAGCCTGTCTCACTTGAATCAATCTTCCATAGAGCTTATACTAAGGGCTTTATCTTTGGTGAGGATAGAGCTAACATTGTAGATATAACTAAAAAGAGCAACGAGGGAGACCTTATTGGTTCTATTTTAGGCAAGGATAAAAATGGTCTTACTTTAGTAAATATTAAAAAGAAGCTTAATTTAAAGGATCGTATTCGTATTGTAAGTGAAAATGAGTCTGATTATTATTTTACAATAGATACGCTTTATAACCAAAAAGGTCAGGAAATTGAATCTGGTGAGGGTAAGCTTCTTCTTAAAATATTTAAAGATTTTAAAAGTGGCGATATCTATAAGATGATTGATTCTTCC
>URFB01000061.1 GCA_900547045.1 uncultured Mollicutes bacterium | reverse complement strand
TATTACAATAAGCAAAGGCGTGGGTTCTAATATTTTTAATACTTTCAGGAATAGTTACAGATTCTAGGCCATTACAATATGCAAACATATATTCTCCAATAATCTCATTATTAAATGTAATATTCTTTAATGAATTACAATTTTCAAAAATATGTGCACCTAAATCTGTTAAATTAGCCTTAATCGTGATATTTACCAAGCTTTGACATGACGCAAAAGCATAATCACCAATCATTTCTACATTATTAAGATCAATTGTACCATTGTGATCAATACCAAGACTACTACAATTATAGAATGCATAAGCCTTAATCTCATTAATAAATGAGCTAATTGCTATATTCTTTAACTGCTCGCAATCAAAGAATGCACCAAGGGAGATTGTAGTTAAATTTTCATTCGTAAATTCAACATCTAATAAATCCTTTGAATTTGCAAACATATAATCACCTATTAAAGCATTAGAAATTCTAACGCTAACAAGGCTTGTAGAGCTAAAGGCAAATGGATCAATCATAGTAATAGATGCAGGAATACTAAGCTTTATAAAGGATGTATCGTTATTGATATTAGAAAAGGCATAAGCACCTATTCTACTTTCAGTACCAAAGAATCCAAAGAAACCATTTTGTCCATTGTTATGGAATGATGAATTTCTAATATTGTCTGTATCAAAGAACGCAAAATCCCCAAATGTTGTAATAGATGTTGTATTTAAAGCATTAAAATCTATTTGATAATTATTATCATAGGTATAATTATTAAAATCAACATTATTATAATAGAAATTCTCTAACCAGTCACAGTTCATTACAGAACCATAAGCGAAGATTTCTTCATTCGTAATTCTAACAGTCTTTAAATTCATTCCCACGAAGAAGGTTTGATATTTAATGCCTGAAGCCTCTTTTGTTGCTGGTGAGCTATTAGCAGAGTCATTATCCGTAACCTTCTCATAAGAAACGCTACCATCTTCTGCTACATGCTTTTGGAAGCTAGCATCACTTAAATAATATTGCTCAAATTGAACGTACCTATTATTGTTTTGAGATACAAGATTTAAAGTAAACTCTTTAATAGTAGCTGTAATTATAATTGCATCATTACCTTGATCATCAGTTGTATGCTGCTCATTTTCTTCAATTGCTTCATAGCTAGCATCAAGTCCACCAAAAACGTAACCAAGAAGTGAAGCATTATCCTTTGTTCCACCTTTATACGCTCCAACAAATGGTAAAGTAATTTCTGTAAGATTTTCCATTCCATAGAATGCCCCATAGCCAATATATGTAACAGAATCAGGAACAATAAGGCTAGTAACATTACTACAGCCGGCAAAGGCATAATCATCAATAACGTTAATTCCTACTGGAATAATTATCTTATTAAAGCTTATATTACCAAAGAAGCTATATTTACCAATATATTGAATACTTGAGGTTAAATATAAGCTGCCAATATTTGAATTATTCAAATTAGCAAAGGCATAATCATTGACATACTTTTCCTGACCAAAGAAACCATATGCATTTTCTTCATCACTATTAGATAGCTTTTTACCATTAATATTAAATGAAGAATCACTAAAGCTTACACCATAGAATGCATAAGAATCAATTGTTTTAACTGTTGTTCTATCATAAATTACAGGTGCATCTGGAGCAGTGGTCTCAGTAAATTTATAATTACTATAATCAGCATAATTATAATAGAATCTTTCAAGCCAATTACAATTCATAAATGATCCAAAGCCAAATACAGTTTCATCGGTAATTTTAATTTCCTTAAGCTTATTTGGCACATAGAACTTAATAGTATGTAACTCATCTGAATTAGTTGTTTCCTTAGAATATACATTATTATTAAATGTAAAGGTAGTCGTATTGTAGTAATACTGATTAAAGCCACTAAACTTATCAAGATTTTTAGATACATAATTTAATGCTTGCACTGTATTATCAGCAGCTGTATAAACATCATCAGGACCTGCAAAAACATAACCTAAAAGTGAAGCATTATCCTTTGTACCTCCACGATATGCACCAACAAATGGCAAGTGAGCATATTCAATATTTTCACAACCATAGAAAGCACCATATCCAATATAATTTACTGAATTTGGTACAACAATACTAGTAAGTGAATGACAATTAGCAAATGCATAATCACTAATAGATTCAACTCCATTAGGAATATAAATATTACTAATATTAACACAACCATAATATGAGAATGATTTTACGGTCTTTAACGCAGGTGATAAATATACATTTTGAAGTGTTGTACATTCCTGGAATGCGTGCTCACCAACATTTGTGATATGATCAGGAAGCTTTAAAGAGCTTAGCTTTTGACTACATTGATAATAAGCATAGTCTTCAATTGTTTCAAGGGTTGATGGGAAATTCAAGCCACTAATATTAACACAATAAGCAAATGACCAACCAGGAATAACCAAGGTTCCTTCAGCATACTTAAGAGGGCTATCAATACCAAGAGTTGTACACTTATAGAACATATATAATCCTAAAATCGTATTATTAAATGTTACATCCTTTAAGCTTGTACATTCAGCAAATGTGTGAGTTCCAACCTCCTCAAGGGTACTTGGAAGAGTAATATGAATCAATCCACTACAGTTGTAGAAGGCATAAGATCCTAAATTTGTTGTGTTAGTCAAATTAAGCTCATTTCCTCTGTCACTTACTAATGATTGACAATTATAAAATGAATAATCACCGAACTTAAGAATATTCTTATAAACAATTTCACTAATTTGTTCACAATTCATAAAGGTTCCTTCAGGAATCTCATCAATTTTATCCTGTAAAATTAGCTTTTTAATTCCGCTGCAGCCAGCAAACATATAGGTTCCTAGAGCTTTTCCTTCAAAATTAATATTACCATTTAAATTTTTACAATAGGCAAATGAATGTGAGCCTACTGTTTCAAGTGATGCAGGAATAGTAATAGTTTCAATACCATTGCATGAAGCAAATGAGAAATTACCTAAATCTTTAATTTGAGATGGCAAATAAATAGTTGTGAAGGCACTGCATCCATAGAAGGCATAATCACTAATTGATGTGATTGTTTGTGGAACTGAGAAAATAGAATCTTCTCCTCCTGCATGAAGCTTCTTTAAGCTTGTACAACCAAAGAAAGCATATGGATTAATTACCTGAACCTTATCGTTCAATTCAATATCCTCAATATGGCTGAAATTCATAAAGGCACCAGTACCAATTACTGTTTCATCATTAATTATAACTCTTGTAAGGTTCCTAGAAGGTATATAAGCATAAATTGCACTAACATTTGGATGTCTTGTACCAACATCAATATATTTAGGAGATGCAGAGGTTCCAATGTTAATTGGGCTATTAGGATAGCTTGAGTATGCAAGGATATCTTTAGCATAGCTATAATCCTCGCTAGCAATTTCACCAGTTTCAAGCGTAGATGATTTTGACTTATTAAGACTGCTTAATAATATACCATTTCCATTAACCTGTAAGGTGTTAGGTGCTATTAAATACTGCATAACTTGATAATCTTCCTCTAGCTGATATTTATATGTTGATCCATAATACCAACTAAATGTTGCTGAATAATCGCTAACAGTTTGAGCCCCTTCTACCGTTTTAGTATTATCAGTGCTTGAGTTTCCACGCATTTGGCCAACAAATGGAATTGTAAGCTTAGCTAAATTTGTTGTACCTGCTAAAATACCATAACCAATTTTCGAAACACTATTGCCTATTACAATCTCTTCAATAGTATTCAAATTAGCAAATGCATAATTTGAAATTATTGTATCATCTGTAATTTCAGCATATATAATGCCTTTAGGTACATATACTTTATCAGCAGTATAAGAATAATCAGCTGATGAATCACAATAGAAAATATAGTACAATCTGTTTGCATTAGAGTCATAACTACTCCAATCTCCTCTATTATACCCTACAAACGGTAGATAAACCTTTTCCAAATTTATCCAGTTTCCAAAAGCCTGTTGACTAATATATTTTATTGCTTTATTTTCACCAAGCATAATTTCTTTCATGTCAAGGCCTTGGAACCCAAAAAAGCTCCTTGCACCTATATTAACAATCGAATCATTAAGCTTCATACCACTATTTTGAGTATCTTTATACTCTATGTTAGTTAATAAATTAACCTTTGTTGAATTCTCAAACATATAATTAGCAATATATTTAATTCCATTCGCAAGATATATATTAACTAAATTTTTTGAATTTGCAAAAGCATAAGCATTTTGGCTAACATCTGTAGCATATTCTGTTAAATACTCAATAGTAACAGCAGCGTTATTAAAGAACGCATAATCACCAACACTTTCGACACTTGCAGGTACTACAATATAATTTTTATTTGTAGTATCAGAACTGAAAACAGCAAGGCTAGAGCAATCTCTAAATGCAGCAACACCAATTGAGCTTAAGTTACTTTTAGCTGTTGCGACATATGTTACTGTACTAAGCGCATCATTAAAGGCAAATTCATAATTTGAAATTATGGTGTTTTTAATATTAACCGTCGTTAATGATTTGTTATAAGCAAATATATACTTACCAACCTTAGCAGTCTTATCAGCACTATTATTAGAGCCTAATTTACTAGGTACAGTAAGCTCTGTGATGCCAATACCCATGAAAGCATAATCTCCAATATAATAATAGCCATCACCAATTATTAGTTCAGTTATTTTACTTAATGCATTATTAAATTTCATTTCACCTGTTTCTGTATTTAAAGAAGAAATATCAGTAGGTGCAAAAGCATAATCACCAATTGAGGCTAGGATAGTCGAAGTGTATAGCTTAACAGATTCTAGATTCGTGTTTAGTTGGAAGGCATGCTCTCCAATATTTGTGTTATATGCCACAATTGATTTAAGCTTATTACAATTATAGAAGGCATATTTTGCAACATTAGATCCAGATGGAAGAACAATTCCCTCAATCCTATCTGTACGATAAATTTCAGTTAATTTTTCACAATCATAAAATGCAGATTCACCAATTGATAGTGACTTGTCTGCGATTTTTATAACACGAAGATTTGCTGCATAGGTATAATCATAATCACCAATTTTGCCATTCAAAATATAAACAGAAACGATTCCTTGATTATCAATTTGATGCTTAGTATGAAGTAAATAATTTAAGCCAGAAGGATATACATTAGGATCTGATGAATTGTTTTCAATATAGCCAGAGAATAGATATGGTCCTGTTTGAATATTTGGAAGAATTATTATACCAAATAACTCAAGATTTCCATCTAATTCAAGCTTATAATCACTAGTTTGATATTCATCATTATAAGGACGCATTACACTAACTTGTGGTGAATGATAGAATGCATGGCTTCCAATTGATACAAGCATATTTCCATCATATGTAATCTCTCTAAGCGAGTCACATTCTGCAAACATATAATCGCCAATAACCTTGTTGCTAAGTCTTACACTTACTAAAGAATCGCAATCATAGAAAGCAAATGGATCAATTTCATCCACTGTTGAAGGAATTTCAAGGTTAGTAATAGCAATACCAGAGAAAGCATCTTGGTAAATCTTAGTTACACCTTCTCCTAACGTAAGGGATGTTAATTTAGAAAGTTTCTTAGGAGAACCATCGTTATTTTTATATATTGTTCGTGAATCATGAGCATAATAATAACCATAATAACCATAATATTTATATCTTCTAAAATAACTAAAGGCTGCATATCCAACAATACCTTTATTGATTGTTACTTCTTCAATATTTACTGATTCAGAGAATGCATTATAACCAATTTCTCCATCATCAACAATTACCGTTACTAAGCTTTGACAATTAGCAAAGGCACGAGTTCCAATATATGGCTTATTAGTTCCTCCTGCTGTTGTAATATGAACTGATTCAATAGAATTACATTTTTCAAATGCTGCATATCCAATTTGAACATCAGGTGCAAGAACAATGCCTGATTCAGTTGAGCCTTCATAATTAAAGGTTTCAAGTAAAACGCAGCCATAGAAAGCTTGATCTTTAATTTCATTAAGAAGAGCTTTAGTATGAACCTCTATTAAATTGATGCATTCATAAAACATTAGCTTACCAATATTATTTGTATTTATATTAGCCTTTTTAAGTCCGAAGCAATAAGCAAACACACCTTCTCCTAGCTTAGAAACAGCCTTAGGTATTGTAACCTCACTAAGACCCGTACATCCTTCGAATGCTAGTGTTCCTATTTCTTCAAGATTTTGTGGAAGGTTAATTTCCTTAAGGTTTTTACAAGAACCAAAGGCGGCAGAAACGGCTGTATAATAACCGTCACTTACAAAACCATCGTCTATAACTGGATTTTGATTATTTACACCTTTAAAATGAGGATATTCTCTGATATTAATCTTACGATTAGATTCATATCCATAATACCATGTGCTTATATAATAATTGTTACTAAAGTCCCCCGAAATTCTAGTTACAGTTTCAGGAATATCTATTGATTTTAAAGATTCCATTCCATTAAATGCATAAGCGAAAATTCTTGTTTCCTTTGTTAAAACAATTCGTTCAATTTCAGGTGTATATAAAGAAACCGAATAGTTGTGATAGTAGGAATCCCAATGAGAGGAAGATGAGAAATTCAATTGTGCTTTATAATTGCTTCCAAATCCACATTCACCAAAGAAGTATCCAAGTGTTTTATAATAAAAATAATCATTATCGTTATAAAATCCATTATTATAAGATGATGATGGCAATGAATCCCAAAATTCATCAGTAGTAATTAAGGTATGACCTGTAAATGGAACCTTTAAATACTTAAGTGAGCCCATTCCTGCCATTGAAGCTTGGAAAATATAAGCGATATCATCATTAATTTCCAAATTCTTAACATAAGTTAAATTCATAAGTGCATTTCGCTTAATACCATTAGCATTTGTAATTAAAATTGTTTCTAGTGATGAAGGTATATATGCCGTATTATCTTTAAAATATGCATAAGCTCTATCATCAGCCTTATCTTGAATTTGATTTAACAAATAGCTTCCTTCAAATTCATCATTTCCAAACATATACGCAAATGTATATTTAGGATTTTGAACTAATTCGTTTTGCTT
>URFB01000060.1 GCA_900547045.1 uncultured Mollicutes bacterium | reverse complement strand
AATGCTAAGGATGTAGCTAAAGAAGATATGTATAAGCTTAAGGTTGTAGGTATACTACAGCCTAAGCATGATGTTTCATATGGCTGTCTAAGCACGGGCTTTTATTACACAAGGGCCTTCACTGAAAAAATGTTAGCTGATTCATCTAATAGTAAAATTGTAAATTATATGAAGGCTCATGATAATAAAATCTCAACTCCAATTAAATATTTACAGGATGAAACTCTATTCCCATCTTTAGCTGAAGGAGTTTTCTATAATTTAAGCTATGAATATGATGGAAAGACCGAGCATAGCTTCCAACTTCTTGGTAAAACCGATGGCTTTGATTTTTCATCATTAATGGGCGGAAGTGCAGCGGATGTGTCAAAGCTTGCATTGACCTTAGATATTAGCAGTGTTGGAGGTTCTACTAAACCAACTAAGATTTCCATCTATCCAATTGACTTTAAATCTAAGGATAATGTTTTAGAATACCTAGATGCTTGGAATGGCTTAAATGATATTACCGTAAATGGAAAGGTTTTAAGCTTTAAGGATCGTAATGAAATTAAATATACTGATAATCTATCTTTAATTATTTCTATGATTGATTCTATGCTTAATATGGTTACTATCGCTCTTATAGCATTTACATGCCTATCACTTGTAGTATCTTGTGTAATGATTGCCATTATTACATATGTATCAGTAGTTGAGCGTGTAAAGGAAATTGGTGTTATTAGATCTCTTGGTGGACGTAAGAAGGATGTAAATAATCTATTTAATGCGGAAACAATTATGACAGGATTGTCTTGTGGTGTATTTGGTGTTGCTGTAACCTATTTACTACAGGGTATTATGGACTTAATTGTGGAATCATTATCAGGTATTCCTAATATAATGCTTCTAAGCCCTACAACCGCAATCATTATGATTGTGCTATCAATTGCTCTTACCGTTCTTTCTGGTGCTTTACCTGCATCAAAGGCATCTCACCAGGATCCAGTTGAAGCACTAAGAAGTGAATAAGTATTTTTTTCTTAAATTATCATATAACTTAATGGAGGAAAAAGTTGAATGAAGTGGTATTTAATACTGCTTCATTTTTTTGCGTAAAAAATAAAAAAATAAATTTAACTATTGAAAACGCTTGCACGATGGTTTATAATGGAAGTGTTTACAAGAGAAAGAAAAGAGAGGAAATTAAAAATGAAAAGAAATAAATTGAAAGTATTAAGTAGTCTAGCCATTTTAGGAATTGCCGGCTTAGGCTTAGCATCATGTAATAATGCTTTAGAAACACCAGGAGTATCACAAACAACTCCTGCAGGTTCAAGTCAAGGTGGAAGTGTTACACCAACACCAACGCCAACGCCAACACCACCGCCAACGCCAACACCAACACCAACGCCAACACCAACTACTCCTGTAGAAAAAACTTTAAAGAGTATTAGTGTTTCATTGGCCAAAACAACTTATAAGACTGGTGAGCAATTCTCATTTGAGGGTGCAACGGTTACAAAGACTTATTCTGATGACTCACAAGAGGTAGCAGCAGCATCTGAAATCACATATAAGATTTATAGTGATGCAGATTGTACTCAAGAGGTTACAAGCATTGCGAATGCTGGTACATATTATGTATTAGTTATAGTTGGAAATAAAGATAAAGCAGTAGAAATTACTGTTAAGGAACCACAATATACATTGAGACAAATGTTTGATCCAGCTACATTAGATGTTGGTGATATTACTGAAAATAAAGAAATATACAATAAAGATGGAAATACAATTTCTGTTTTAGTTGATTCAAGTAAGAAATTTAGTGTTGATTCTAACAATTATAGTAAAATTGAGGGATATAATTTTACCAAGAGATTGAAATTAAATAATTCAGCTCTTGGCTCTAATGAAACAAGCTTAAATGTAGATGCAGAAGGAAATGTTACTAATAAGCAGGTTGTTGTATTAAAGATAGATAAAGCATCTAAGGTAAATATTTTTGCAAGAAGTGGATCATCATCTGCTATTAGAAATCTAGCTATTACAAACAATGGAACTTATTCTAAGGAATTAGAATGTGCTGATGCAATGGCAAAACAATCTGTAGAACTAGAGGCTGGAACATATTATATTTATAGTAAATCTGGTGGCATCAATATTTATGGTATTGAGTTTGAAACAGAAGTTCCTGCATCTTCAGTAACATATTCTCAAATTGAACTTGATACATCTAATGCTTTAACAGACTTTAATAAGGGAACGGAATTTAAGACAACTGGTCTTGTAGTAAAGGGATTAAATAACTATGGTGTATGGGATATTCTTGATCCGGCTGATTATACTGTAACTAATGAAGATGGTACAGCTGTTGATACAACTACAGTTGGAAAGAAGACTTTAAAGGTAACTGCAAAGGGTCAAACTGCAACTTATGATATTCAAGTTATAAATCCAAATGCGACTGTAGAATCAATTGCAGTTAAAGATGCAGCTTCTAAGCTTGTTTATAAGAAGGGGGAGGAATTATCTCTTTCAGGTCTTACAATTACTGCAACTGATAGTGATTCATTAACTACTAATATAGCTTATGATGCTGAAAAGATAACTTATAAGGTTTTAAATGGTGAGGCTGATGTTACTGAAAGCTTTACGACTTTAACAAAGGGAGCATATAAGGTTGAATTAACATATGCATCAAAGACTACAACATATGATATTACAGTACTTGAAGCTAAAGAAGAAGGTAAATTTGTAATTGATAATGAAATTGCAGTTGGTACAACTTCTTATAGTTCAAAGCTTGTTATTGGATATACTGATGGCACAGATGCAGATTGGTCAAAATATAACGATACAGTATTAAGTACTGCTGAAGGATATTCAACTAAATTCTATAGTGATGAAGCTTGTACACAAGAAATTGAAAGTGCTACAAAAGCGTTTGAAAAAGCTGGTACAGTTTATTTAAAACTTGCATATAATGAATATAGTAAGAATTTTACTGTTACTGTTAAGGATATGAATAGTGAATCTTATTATGTAAAGGATGCTAACCTAACAAGTGGTACTGATTATAAAAAACAAACATTGTTTGAAGGTAATTTTGTTGATGTTAAGGTAGGAACTGGAAGCTGTAAAGCTAATTCTGATATAAAATATAATAACGGCGAAATGCAAATTAAGCTTGATGCTAATATTAAGGATGGCGTCGTTACAAATAAAGAAATCATCTTTGTGGTAAAACAAAAAATAACATTGAAACTAATTATTAATGCTTCTGGAGACAAAGTATATCAATTTAAGGATTCACAAGGAACTGTAGTAAAAACTGATAGTGTTGGAATTACTGCAGATACAGATACTGAGGTTGAAATAGTTCTTGAAGCTGGAACGTATACTTTATCAGCTGATGGCGGCGGTGTTCGTTTCGCTGGAATTGAAGCTACTAAAGCAGAATAATTAATTTATTAAATTGAATATGTGGGGTATGGTTATATAAAACCCTACCCTTTATTCTTAAATAAGGACGGAAAAAAATGAAAAAAAGAAAGTTATTTGCTATTCCACTTATAGGATTAGCAATGCTAGGAATTGCATCATGTGGTGAAGAAAAAAATGATCAATCAACTACAAGTTCTTCAGTAAGCAGTACAATAACAGAACCCGAAGGAGTTAAGTTATCAAGCCTTATTGTTGATGACAATAAGATGAAAACAGTATATTATGAAGGCCAAGCTCTTGATTTTACAGGACTAGTTGTTACTGCAAAATATTCTGATGGTACAACTAAAGAAATAAAGAATTATACTTATGATGAATCTACATACAATGCTAGTCAAAAGGGCGACCAATTTGTAAGAATTGTATATACAGAGGATGGTGTAACTAAAACTAGAAGCATTCATGTTGTTGTAAAGACAGTATTAGACCAAGTTAATAATGTTGTTGGTATAACAGCTAAAACAAGTAAAACATCATATAAATATCAAGAAGAATTGGATTTATCTGATTTAGTTGTTACTGCATATTATGAGGATGGCACAACTAAAGTTTTAGATAAGGATAAGTATACAGTAAATAAGGATACGTTTGATTCTTCAAAGCGTGGAGATTATGAAATTGATGTTTCATATAAGGAAGATTACACAATTGAAGGTATTACACGTAGTTGTGAGGTAGAAACATGTTTCTTTACAAGTGTAGTTTTAAATATGGATTCGATAAAAATTACTAAAGGAACCGCATCTTTCTTACAATATTCAAATATTGATATTTCTAATTGGGAAGTTGAGGTAACTTATAAAGAAGGTGTAAAGGAAACTATTACGGAAGGCTTTACAACTAATATTAGTGACATCTTTAAAGATTCATCAGAAGTTAAAACAAGTGATGTTACGGCCTCATTTACTTATAATGGTGTGACTAAAACTGCGACTAGAACAATCGAAATTGTTCCAACACGTAAGATATTAAATGCTGGTGCAGTAGATATTACAACAACTCCAGCCCAAGAACAAAAAGAAGTAGGAAACTTTATTTTAAATAAGGGATATATGGCTGTTGCTGATAGCCAATCATGTGGATGTCAATCTTTCGCACGTTCAATTTTATTAGAAGGTGCTGGTACAAGAGAAGAATATTCAATTAAATTAGATGTCATAAGAGATAAGACAATAACTGTTGTTGCATCAAGCCAAGAGGGCTCTGAGATTGGCTTATATGATGCTGAGGGAAATGTTGTTAAAACATATAAGGTTGGTACAACCCTTCAAAGATATGTATTTGATGTTGATGACAAAGGAACATATTATATATGGTCTAATGGTGGCGTAAGCATTTACTTTATAGGTACTTATCAACAGTAGGAGGATTAAAATGAGGAAGAAATTTTTATTAACATTACCACTAGCAAGCTTAGCTTTATTAGGCATCGCATCTTGCGGCAATAAAAATATAGGTGATAATGGCTCAAGCAACGTGTCAGGTTCAATAAAACCTACTGTAATTGATAGTAAAGTTGTTTATGCGTCTCCTAATGGAAGCAGTAATGCTTCAGGTAATAAAGCTACTCCTTTAGATGTAAGAACTGCTTTTGCAGGGTTAAAGGCTGGAGATACACTTATTTTGTTAGAGGGTACATATAAATTAAGTGATCGTATTTTGATTTTATCAAATCAAAGTGGAAAAGAAGGAAGTCCTATAACTGTTAAAGCTGAAGATGGTGCTAGTGTAACATTCGATTTTTCGGAACAAGTAATTGCTTCTACATCTCGTGGTATTCAAATTAATGCTGATTATTGGCATTTATATGGCTTTGATGTTATGGGCGCTGGTGATAATGGTGTTTATATTGCAGGATCATATAACATTGTTGAAAACTGTTCATTCCATGAGAATCAGGATACTGGTCTTCAACTTGGTCGCGCTGATTCAAGCCAAAGTAATATTAAAGAATGGCCTCATAATAATTTAATAAAGAATTGTACATCTTATAACAATTATGATTATCAATCATATGGTGAAAACGCAGATGGCTTTGCGGCTAAGCTTACAACTGGTGAAGGTAATGTTTTTGATGGTTGTATAGCTTATCGTAATGCCGATGATGGTTGGGATTTATATGCAAAATCTGATTCCGGCAAGGTTGGTACAACTATTATTAAAAACTGCCTATCATTCCAAAATGGTTGGTTATTAGATAAAACAGCTACTCCATCTGAGGATGATTTAGATTCATATGGTGTTACTAGCATTACAACAACTGCTAAAATGCTTGCTAAAAAGACTAATACATCATATGCAACACGTGATGGTGATGGTATTGGCTTTAAGCTTGGTGGTTCCGTAATGGAGGGAAATGTAATTGTTGAAAATTGTATGGCCTTTGAAAACAGATTACACGGCTTTAGTGATAACTCCAACCCAGGTGTTTTATCATTAAAAAATTGTACTGCATACAACAATTCAACAACATGTAATCCTGAAACAGGTGCTGTTTCTCCTAATGGAAATACATCCAACAATTTTGATTTAGCTCGTGATGAAAAATCTTATAATAATTATTATGGATTATTATCATATATGACAAATCAAACGGATTCTACTATTTCTTATAGCAATAAGGATGAATATAGAGGCTCTGCAGCATATTCTATTTTCAATTCAGGAAAAGGAAAATATAATTGCTTCACAAGCTATACTGATTCATCAAGCTATGATGCAACCAAAGCCGGTAAGGCGTATAATAATTTATCTGATTCTGTCTTTGAAACAGTTAATTTTGGATATGATACCAATGGAAACAGAAAGATTCATAAGCTTTTAAGAAATGCTGATAGTTCTATTAATACTGGTAAAATGCTTAATATTGTATCAAATGATTTATTAACATATTGCGATGGTAAGCAAATTGGTGCTAAGCTAAATGAAACATCATGGGATCAATATGATCACTATAATATTTTAAATAACGAATCAACAGGCGACGAAACAATGGATACATTGCTAGGTGCAAGAGACGTTCTTGAAATAATGTGTAATAAGGATGCTGTGTATCAAAACATTAATCTTATTACTAAGGTTAATAACTGTGATGTAGTGTGGTCATCATCAGATGAGCTACTTGTTCAATGTGGAAAGCCAAAAAAAGATAATCCTAATGAATTCGTTACAAATACTTCAGTATCAGGTGTTACATATATTGATGGAATTATTCATCGTGACCGTGAGACTGATAAAAAGGTAACATTAACTGCTACAATTTCATTAGATGGTAAATCAGTTGAAAAGAAATTTGACCTTACAATTAAACGTAATGTTCCAACAATTGGTTCTGTTGTAGGATTTGAGGATCGTTATATTCTTACTCAATTTGGTGAATATGAATTACCAAAAATTACCGTTTTAAATGCGTCAATGTATACAGAAGAAGCTTTAATCGAGGGTGTTGATTATAAGGTAGAAACAAAGATTTTATTTGCTAGTTCATCTGCTGATTTTGCTTCTGGAAATTACTATGAAATTTCAAAGGTTTATACATCACTTCCAGGAGTATATAAGGTTGTTTACGATGTAGAATCTTTAATTAGTGATGAACATTTTGAAACATCATTATCATTGCAATATTTTGGATTACCACATTTTTTATACAATTTGCAGAACTTGCTTCCACTCATATCTTCTGCTTGCCATTTACAT
>URFB01000059.1 GCA_900547045.1 uncultured Mollicutes bacterium | reverse complement strand
GCAGTAGCACTCATTTGGTATAAAAATAAAGGAATAAAATATATCTACAAAGATAAGATTACGACTATAAATATGGTAGGAACAATCATTTTAACTAACCTAATAATATGTGTTATGTATTCTTTACTTGGAAATATAATTTCAGGTGGAAGCTTTAGCATTAAGGATGTTGGCGCAAGAGTTCTTGGCATGCTGTTGTATAATGCTTTTGGATATGTGATATTGTTAGTAGGAACTCTTCTTTTAGCAAAACAAGATGTTTTGTATGATGTAAAAACTAGACTTATTGAGCAAAAAGAAGATAGAGAAAATGAGCAAAAATATTATAATGAAAAGTAAAAAAAAGAGAGGTGCGTGTGGCTATGACTTTGGATGCAACAAAGACAAGCGAAGAAATAGTTGAAGAACTAGAACGTACGAAATGGAAACGAGTTGGAAAAGAGCTTCTTAAGGATTGGCGTTTATATTTGTTACTTTTACCACTTTTAATTTTTATGTTTATGTTCAAATACCTTCCAATAAAAGGTGTTTTACAAGCGTTTAAATTTAATGATGAAGGTATAACAGTAATGAACGATTCGTGGTTTGGATTGATGTATGTTAAGCAATTATTCCAAAACAATGATTTCTGGCGAGCATTACGTAATACATTTGTTAATAGTATGTATGGTCTTGTATTTGGATTCCCTATTCCAATTTTCTTGGCGTTATTATTTAGTGAAATTAAGTCATATGGATATCGTTCAGTATTACAAGTATGCACATATCTTCCTAAATTTTTGTCAACAGTAGTAACAACTTCTATTATTACATTATGGTGTAATGTACAAGGAAATAGTGCTGGACAAGAGGCTATTGGTTCAAATGGCTTATTAACTCAAATATTTCTTGCGTTTAACTGGATTACACCTGGTCAGAATATTCTTCAAACATATAAATTCTTTAGACCTGTATATCAAATTTCAGGTATTTGGGAAGCTTCAGGTTATGGTTCAATTGTTTATTTCGCAGCTGTGCTAGCAATTTCCCCTACAAATTATGAAGCTGCTAAGATTGATGGTGCAAGTAAATTGCAACAAATTAGATATGTAACATTACCTAGTATGGCTCCTACATTATCAATTATGTTAATTATGCGTATTGGACAAATACTTAATATTGGCTATGAGAAGGTTATGCTATTATATACACCTGCTTCATATGAAACAGCTGATGTTATTTCAACATTCGTATATAGACAACAACAAGGTGATGGTACAACAACTAACTACATGTTAGGTACTGCGGCGGATTTATTCAATTCATTAATTGCAATGTGTTTAGTACTTGGTGCAAATGCCATTTCAAGACGTGTATCTGATACTGCACTATTCTAGGAGGAATATATGAAAAGACTTGATAAAAGTGAAATTATTTTTAAAATCTTTGCATATGTTGTTCTTACAATATTTGCATTGATGTGTGTTTACCCTTTAATTTATTGTCTAGCGGTAGCACTTTCTGATAAAGCTGCTGGTGATTCTAGTAGTGTAATATTATGGCCAATTGTTAATGGCCATATTGGAATTGATCTTGCTGCATTTAAGGCTGTTATCACTAACAAAATGTTCTGGCTTGCATATTGTAACACATTATTCTTGACATTCTATGGTACTTTGGTATCAATGTTGATTGCAATAACAGGTGCTTATGCATTATCTAAATCTAGTTTAATGTGGGGAAGAGGATTTAATTTCCTTTTAACCTTCACTATGTGGTTTAATGCTGGTTTAATTGCTACATATCAAAACTTCAAAGATTTAAAAATTGATAATAAATATGGTTTTATCTTTGGACTTGGTTTTAATGCATTTAATGTTATTTTGTTAAGAAATGGTTTTAAAGGTGTTCCTTCAGAAATTGAAGAAGCTGCCACAATTGATGGTGCAACAGAATTCCAATTGTTAACAAAAATTTATATTCCTATGTCAAAATCATCAATTGCAACTGTAACAATGTTCTATGCATTGTCTCGTTGGAATGGATATTATTGGGCTGCTTTATTACTTGCTAAGGATGAAGATAAACCTTTACAAGTATATATGAGAGATATCATTAATGCGTCTGATGATACTGGCATAGATGTTACAAATTATGCGCAAAATTCATGGAAATTTGCGATGATAGTATGTTCTATCATTCCTATCTTGATTTTATATCCTCAAATGCAAAAATATTTTGCTGCAGGTGTAAATCTTGGTGGAGTTAAAGAATAGAAAAAAGAAAGAAAAAGGAGAAAACAAAATGAAAAAAGTTTTAAAATGTTTAGCAGCATCTGCTTTAATTGGTGCTGTAATCACAACTGCATCTTGTAAAAAAGGTGACAATCCTACAGGCTCAACTGGCGGAGGTTCTGCGGCTAGTAATGAATATGTAAAAGGTGACTTAAATAATGCAACAGTTGCATTATCTGTTCATTATACCAATTCAGGATATCATTTTACACCTTCTTATCAAGGAACTTCTCAAGTAACAGGTATCGGTGGAGAATCACTTGTAAAAGGTAATTTATTACCAACTTGGTCTGCAATTGCTAAAAATTTAAATGGTACAATTGTAGATAAAACTGCAGTTGATTTTGCTGATGCCAAAACTGAGTGGAAAAACTACAATGAAAAAGGATTTGGTGCAATTGACTTAATAATGGTCGATGGAATGGGTTCAAGTAATGGATACACTGCTGCTGCAAATAGTGGTAAGCTTCAAGATATTGGTTCATTGATTGATGAAGGTAAACTACCTAACTTTAAGATTTGGCTAGATTCTCAAGGTGGATATGATGGAGCCATGTGGAACTCAATGAAGGCAGCAGATGGTAAGGTTTATTTTTTACCTTATTTTGATGGTTTAAATAATGTTGAAAAAGTATGGTTAATGAATCAAGAATATATTGAAAAGATTCTTGATAGTGATAATACTAATGCTATGAACGAAGCTGCCGCAGTTGGTAATACTGTTGGTGGTTTCCAAGCAGCTGTTCCATCAATGTCTAATGAAGTTTTAAATTTAGGTGATAATAAGACCGTTACAGTTAACTATACTAAGTCAGTTATTACAAAGCAAAATGAATTATCAACTAAAAATGGTAAGTCTTATGCAGAGGTTTTAAGAAATCATATTGATGAAGTCTATGGTAGTTATATTGGAAGCGGTAAGCTTTACTCTAAGAGATCAGAAATCTTTACTTCTCAGTATGCATGTTATAATGCAGATGATTTAATTGCTTTAATGCGTTGTGTTGTTAATAATGCTTCCTATTTAACTGATGGTAAACAAACAACAATGTATGCGTTTGTTCCTCGTACAGGTGAAGGTTCTCGTTTAAGACAAATGTCTGAATTTATGAATATTTGGGGACAACGCGGAGTTTCTGCAGAGTCTGGTAAGCTTTATTTTGATTCTGACGGTAAACTTCATGATGCAAGAACTGAATTAAGTACATATGATAATTTAGACCGTATGAATGCTCTTTATAATGAAGGATTCTTCCCATCTACATTTATTAAAGGATATGGAGATCAAGTTAAGACTGAATGGCGTTCAAATTGTATTAAAGCTGGTAACGTATTCTCACTTTATGATTACAGTTCAACTTCATCAGCCGCAAATCAAGATGTTCAAGGCGCAGATAAATCTGCATCTAACTTAATTCCAATGCTCCCTGCTGTTGTTAAGTGGGATGATGGTGATAATTCAACAGGATACTTCCACTTCTCAGAAGACAATCGTTCTTTAAAAACTAATGGTTGGTCAATTCCAAAGACTGCTGATGTTGATAATGCATGTAAAGTTGCAGATTATATTTGGTGTCCAGAAGGTGCTGACCTTCAAGATTATGGTCCTAATACTACAGATTATCGTACAGCTGTAACAGAATATGATGAACATTTAAACCGAGTTGCTGGTGCAGGTACTTTTAATGTAAATGGTTCTCCTTGTGTTAAATGGTCTGAAAAAGTTATTAATGGATCTTATGGTGAGGGTTCATCTTCAGATTCATTCAAGGCTAACTGGAATAACTTTATTCGTAAGTATGTTGGTTCAACTCAAGGTATTGGTCATGTTCGTTCAGCTGGTAATGATGTACAAGTTACATTATCTCAAAAGGCTCAAGATGGTATTCAAAAGATTAATAATGCAATTACTGCCGGTGGTATGGTTGTAGCAAGAACTGATGGTGGTTCTCATAATACTAATTTATTCTATTATTCAGTTCCTACTGGTTTTTCTCTAACTGCTGCAGATACAACAGCTATTCAAAATGAAGCTGCTAATACTACTGTTGATAATTTCTGGAAAGATGATTCAAGTGCAAATGGTAAGGTTGTATATTGCTATTGGATTATCGAAGGTAAGTCAGGTACTAATGTAACAGCTGTTACTGGTTCATTTGATTCATTCAAAGGATTATTTGAAAGAGTTAACAATACTTACCTAAAAGCTTGTCAAGAAGCATATTATAGAAAATAATCTAAATACTCTTTATTAAGGAGAGAGAAAAAAATCCCTCTCCTTAATATTGTTAATTAATGGAGGAAAAAATGAAAATTTTAAACAAAATATCCATCCAGAAAACTGTTTTTTACATTTTTTTAGTTGCATCTGCTGCATTTATAATTGGTAGTTTATGCTTTGTAAGCTCTTCGTGGACTTTCTTAAAGGCTCAAAAAACAGTAGAATATGAAAGCTTTTGGAAAACTTTAACAGACCTAATTCGTGTTTCTTATAGACAACCAAATACTAAAGTAATTATGAACGAAACATTTGGTAGTGTTGATAATGTTATTAGCGGTTTATTGTTTCCAACAACTGTAACAAATATGGCAAGTATAACTTTTGCGTCAAATGCTGAAGGTGTTGAATATTATCGTAATCTTTGGTTTATGATTCAAAATGTTAATAATTTGATTTTTTATACTGGCTGTTTAATGTTAGTTTTAACTGCTATTTGTGGTATTACAGGATGTTTTTCAAGAAGAAAATATTATATTTCAAATCTTGTTTCTGGAGTTGTAACTGGTTGCATTGGAATTGTTTTATCAATTATCACAATTATTATGTCATCTAGTTTAATGTCAAAATTAAATTATGTTAAGAAAGATATTGATTTATATTATGAAATAAGTAATGCTACTGGTGCTGCTGTTAGTTTTCCTGAATTTACTTCTTCAAATTGCTTAATTGGAATTATAATACCGGTTATATTCATTATTTTATGTGGTGGATTAATTGCTTATACAATTTTAAAGTATAAGGATTCAAACAAATCTACTAATAAGGAGGCTGTTATTAATGACTAATATCGATCAAGAATATGAAAATCTTCAACTTGAGAAGATGAGATATAACAATAACAGTACTTCTTATAAGTTAGGTTTAGGTGGAATTGTTCTTAGTTTAGTTGCTATGTTTATCGGATTAAATTCGGTTGCACCTAGTTCTATTCTTACATTGTTTATTGTTTTAATAAATATTTTAGTATTTTTATTTGGTTTTTTGTCATCTGAAAAAGTAAAAACGTATTCAAAAAAATACTCATTCTATATGTATGGATTAGGTGGTATTTGTGTTGCAAGAATTTTTATTTATCCATTAATTTTGATTGTTAATTATTCTAAATTTATGGCAATGATTAATGGCGCAACTCCTGAAAATTTTGCGAATACATTTGACTCTGCTAAAGCTCAATATAAAGATACTTTAGGCGCTACAATTATGGGAACCCTAAATTCTGATGGTACTGCAATTATCGGAACAGGTTATTTATGGAATAATGGTATTTTCCGTGGAATTTTACTGATGATTATTCTTGTTTGTGCTGCTGCATGTTTTATTTCAGCTGGTATTATTGGATATACAAAACAAAAGAAATTAAACGCATATCTTGATTCAATCAAAAAGTAGTAGGAGGATTATATGGAAACTCAAAATAATATTATTAGTTTAAAAAATGTTAATAAGATTTATCCAAATGGTGCTCAAGCTGTTTTTGATTTTAATCTTGATATTAAAGATGGCGAATTTATCGTTATGGCTGGCCCATCAGGCTGTGGAAAATCAACTACACTTCGTATGATTGCTGGGCTTGAGGAAATTACCTCAGGAGAGCTTTGGATTAATGGTAAGCTTTGTAATGATTTAGCTCCACGTGATCGTGATATTGCAATGGTATTCCAAAACTATGCACTTTATGCTCATATGAGCGTTTATCACAATCTTGCTTTCTCTTTAATGATTCGTAAGATTGATTCTGATGAAATTCATAAGAGAGTTATGGCTGCAGCTGAAATGCTAGGTCTTATTCCTTATTTAAATCGTAAGCCAAAACAATTATCAGGTGGTCAACGTCAACGTGTTGCTGTAGGACGTGCAATTGTACGTAACCCAGTTGTTTATCTACTTGATGAACCTCTATCTAATCTAGATGCTAAATTACGTGCTTCAATGCGTAAAGAGTTATCACAACTTCATCATGATTTAAAGAAGACATTTATTTATGTAACTCACGATCAAATTGAGGCATTAACTCTTGCATCTCGTATTGTTGTAATGAAGGATGGTTATATTCAACAATGTTCAACACCTAAAGAGATGTTTGATAAACCCGTTAATTTGTTCGTTGCCGGTTTCATTGGAACACCTCCAATGAATTTCTATCATGGTGTTATTGATGAAGAAGGTTTCTTTAACCATTCAGCATCAGAAACAAGAGCTATGCTTACAAATGAAATGTTTGAGGATATTAAAGCAAAGGGATATGTTGGTAAGGAAGTAGTAATGGCTTCTCGCCCTGATTATGTTTATATGGATGATGAATCTTTAGCTAACAATCCAAATGCTCAATTCACACTTGATTTTGAGTACGAAGAGCATTTAGGTGCTTACAACCTTGTATATGGTAACATTGGTACAGAACGTTGTATTGCTAAGGTATATGGTAGAGATGAAGCTGTAAGTAAGCATATTACTTGTTGCTTTGATATGTCAAAGGTTCATTTCTTTGATACTGAAACTGAAATGAGAATTAATGATTAATAGGAGGTTTAATATGGAAAATAATAAAGAAAACATTGAAAATGTTGAAGCAGTTGAATCAAAAGAAGCTGTTGAAACAAACTCTATTAATCAAAAAGAAGGCTTTTTAAAAATAAAGTTAAAATCTTTAAAGGCATATTTTAAAAATATCGGATATGATATTAAAAGATCAATAAGTGAAAATCCAAATATAATTTTTGGAGTATGCTTAATGATTCCAGCTATTTTAATTGGATTTATGCTTTCGACTC
>URFB01000058.1 GCA_900547045.1 uncultured Mollicutes bacterium | reverse complement strand
TATGCTATTAATTTAAAGTACGGCATTTATGAAAATTATGGCCAAAAGAAGGATAAGCTTGAGGATTTAATTCTATTTACTACTATTAATAAGGATAAGCCTTGTACTCTTGCTGAATATGTAGATGCTATGCCAGAGGGTCAAAAGGATATTTACTTTGCATCAGCTAAGAATAAGGATGCTGTCTTAAAGCTTCCTCAAATTGAAATTTTAAAGAAGAAGGGCTATGATGTACTAGTTCTTACTGATCATGTTGATGAATTTATGCTACAGGTTATGAATTCATATAAGGATCATAGCTTTAAGTCAATTAGCCAAGGAGATCTTGATTTAGTTGATGAAGAGGAAGCTAAGGCTCTTGATAAGGTTAAGGATGATAATAAGGATTTATTTGAGGCAATTAAGGCTGCTCTTCCTGAGGTTAAGGATGTTATCGTTTCTAAGAGATTAACTGATTCTCCAGTATGCTTAAGAGCGGGTGATTCATTATCATTTGAAATGGAAAAGGTTTTAAATGCTCAACAGGATTCTAATGGTAGCATTAAGGCTGATCGTATACTTGAAATTAATCCAAATCATGCGGTATTTAAGGCTATTTGTGATGCCTATGCTAAGGATAAGGATTCAGTTGCCAAATATGCTAAGGTTTTATATGGTGAGGCTCTTTTAATGGAGGGTATGCCACTTGATAATCCAGCTGAATTTACAAGCCTAGTTACCGAATTATTAATGAAATAATAATTAGTCTCTAGCTAAAATGCTAGGGGCTTTTTTATTGTACGCTGTTAAAATAGATTTGTGTTTATTTGCTATCTGAGGTATAATTTAAGAAAACGTTTTAAATTAAGGAGTCTCCTATGGAAAAAATAAGCATTGTTATTCCTTGCTATAATGAAGAGGAATGTATAAAAATATATTATGAAAAAATGGAAGAGATTGTAGCTAAGCTTCCAACCGAATTTGAGTATATCTTTGTCAATGATGGAAGTAGTGATAAAACATTAGCGTTAATGAAGGAGCTTGCTAGTATTAATCCTAATGTAAGATATGTATCGTTTTCACGTAACTTTGGTAAGGAAGCTGCTATTTATGCTGGTCTTAAGGAGGCTACAGGTGATTATGTTGGTCTCATGGATGTTGACCTTCAGGACCCACCAGCTCTTTTGCTTGATATGTATAAGGGGATTAAGGAAGAAGGCTATGACTGTGTAGCCTCAAGAAGAGTAACTCGTAAGGGAGAACCGGCAATAAGAAGCTTTTTTGCCCGTCTTTTCTATAAAATAATTAATAAAATTAGTGATGCTAACATTACCGATGGCGCAAGAGATTTTAGACTTATGACAAGACCTATGGCTGATGCGATTATTTCTCTTGCTGAAAAGGATAGATTTTCAAAGGGGATTTTTGGTTGGGTTGGCTTTGACATTAAATGGCTTGAATATGAAAATGTTGACCGTGTTGCGGGTAAGTCAAAATGGAGCTTTAGAAAACTTACTAAATATGCTCTTGGTGGTATAGAGGATTTTTCGTCTGTACCATTAAAGATTAATTTATTTTTGGCTATTTTATGCTTTATTTCAACATTAGGGCTTGGAGCCTGGATGATTGTTTATGCTATTTTAGGAATATATATTCCTCTATTATTAAGCATTTCTTGTGTTATATCATTATTTTCGATGCTTATTTTCTTAGGTATGTCAGTAATGTCTGCCTATATTAAAAAGATTTATAAGGAATCAAAGGGAAGACCAATTTACATCGTAAAGGAAAAAAAATAAAGGGCTTAGTGCTCTTTATTTTTTTCTCTTAATTCAGTTATAAATTCCTCAAGAAGGTCCATTGCGTTTTTAATTGTATCATCATCAACGCAATAAGAAATTCTTACATAATCATCAGTTAGGAAGCAGTCACCAGGAATAAGGGCGACGCTTTTTCTTTTTACAAGCTCTAGGCAAAAGTCAAAGCTTGTCATATTAA
Source organism: uncultured Mollicutes bacterium (assembly GCA_900547045.1). Classification (GTDB taxonomy): domain Bacteria; phylum Bacillota_I; class Bacilli_A; order Acholeplasmatales; family Anaeroplasmataceae; genus CAG-307. The sequence continues at coordinate 5,409 of URFB01000058.1, read as the reverse complement.
ATTCCTTAATACAAGGGAAGACATAGAAGGCACCCTCAGGTTTATTTACGGGAAGCTTCATTTGAAGAAGTCTATTATATACATAATCTCTTCGTTTTTCATAAACCTCAATAAATGGCTTAGGATCAAAATTTAAGGCCTTAATTCCTGCATCCTGTACGAAGGTATTAACACATACAACCATATATTGGTGAATAATTGATATTTTATCAAGTAAATTTTTATTACCAAGCATATAGCCTAAACGCCATCCTGTCATTGCATAAGGCTTTGAAAAGCTTTGGCAAACAATAATTTGATCTTTTATATCTTGATATTTCGAAAATCCCAAACGTCTTTTACCATATACAAGCTGGTCGTAGCAGTTATCACAAATAACTAAAATATTAGTATTTTTAACAAGATTATAAATATTTTCTAGAGTTTGGTCATCATAAATTGTACCAGTAGGGTTATTAGGTGATGTAAGAAGGATAGCCTTTGTTTTATCAGTAATTAGAGCCTTAAGCTTTTCGGTACTAATTTGAAAGTCTGGTCTTGTATCAAGCGGTATCATTTTTCCACCACAATAGCCAATTACTGGCTCATATAGTGCGTAGCAAGGAATGGGTACAATTACCTCATCGTCTTTATTTAATAGAGTAAAAAGAGCAGCGGTAAGAGCTTCAGTTGAACCAGTGGTAACTAAAACCTCTTCAGGAATATAGTCAACCTTATTAACTCTTTTTTCAAAGCTACAAATTTCCTCTCTTAGGCTTTTATTTCCAACGGTTGGTGCATATCTAGTATGATTTTCATTTAATGAATCGATTAGGGCTTTCTTAATTTCTTCTGGGGTGTCAAAATCAGGCTCACCTAGGGTTAATTTGTATTTTGCATTTAGATTAGAGGCTAAGGTATTAAACTCTCTTATTTTAGATGGTGTACAATTAGCTAAGCTTTTATTATATATATAATCCATTTTTATTATAGCTCCTTTTTCTTTTTGTAATTATAGCATTAATCTTAAAATTAGTAAATATGCATACACATTCTTAAAAAAAATGCTATAATGTAATAGAAATGAGGTTTTTAAAATGAAAATTTTAGTAACAGGTGGAGCTGGCTATATCGGCTCACATACATGTGTTGAATTACTTAATAATGGATATGAGGTTATTGTTTATGATAATCTTGCAAATTCTTGCGAAAAATCACTTGAAAGAGTAAAGGAAATAACAGGCAAATCTGTCAAGTTTATCAAAGGAGATATATTAGATAAGGAGCACCTTGATCAAGTATTTTTTGAAAATCAAATTGACTGTGTAATAAATTTTGCTGGACTAAAGGCAGTTGGTGAAAGTGTTAAAAAGCCCCTTGAATATTATCATACCAATATCACGGGCGCTATTAATATTTTAGAGTCAATGAGAGAGCATAACTGCTTCAAGTTTATTTTCTCATCATCTGCGACTGTTTATGGAGACCCAGTTTCTGTACCAGTTGATGAGACATTCAAGACCGGTGGTACAACTAATCCATATGGTACAACTAAGCTATTTATTGAGCAAATTCTTATGGACTTATATCATTCAGATCCTAGATTCCAAATTTGTATTTTAAGATACTTTAACCCAATTGGAGCTCATCCAAGTGGTTTAATTGGTGAGGATCCTAATGGAATTCCTAATAATTTAGCACCATATATTACACAGGTTATGATTGGAAGAAGAGATCATCTTACTATTTTTGGTGATGATTATAATACACCAGATGGTACTTGTATTCGTGACTATATTCACGTTTGTGACCTTGCAAGGGGCCATGTTTGTGCCATTAATAAATTAAATGAAAATCCTGGTCTTGTTATTTATAATTTAGGTACTGGAAATGGTTCATCTGTATATGATGTTTTACATGCCTTTGAGCGTGCGTATGGTAAGCCTATTCCTTATGTTGTAGGTCCAAGAAGAGAAGGCGATATCGCCGCTAACTATACTAAGGTTGAAAAGGCCTATAAGGAAATTGGCTTTAAGGCTATTTATAATATTGAGGATATGGCAAGAGATCATTGGAATTGGCAAAAGAAGAATCCTAATGGCTATAAGGATTAATTAAATGAAGTGCATTTGCACTTTATTTAGTTTAGGGAGTGATGATTGTGGCGATTATTGAATTTAGAAATGTTTGTAAAAAATATGTTATGGGTGAGGTTATAATTAATGCCTTATCTGATGCATCCTTTACAATTGAAAAGGGCGAGCTTGTTTGTATATTAGGACCATCTGGTGCTGGTAAAACAACTTGCTTAAATATTCTAGGAGGAATGGATAGCCCTACATCCGGAGATGTAATTGTTGATGGTGTAAATATTTCAGGGCTTAACGCTAGGGGCTTAATTAAATATCGTAGAAATGATATTGGTTTTGTTTTTCAATTTTATAATCTAGTACAAAACCTTACCGCTCTTGAAAATGTAGAGCTTGCAGTGCAATTAACTCCCAATCATTTAAAGCCTAAGGATGCTCTAAGCCTTGTTGGTCTTGATGATCGAATCAATAATTTCCCTTCACAGCTTTCGGGTGGTGAGCAACAAAGAGTAGCAGTTGCTAGAGCGATTGCTAAGCGTCCTAAGGTTTTATTGTGCGATGAGCCTACGGGTGCTCTTGATTATAAAACGGGTAAGCAAATTCTTGGATTACTTTCAGACTGTGCAAGAAAAAGCAATATAACCGTAGTAATTGTTACGCACAATAGCGCTATTAAGGGTATGGCTGATAAGATTATTCATTTTAAAAATGGGAGTGTAACTGATATCGAAGTGAATGAAAATCCCCTTCCAATTGATATGATTGAGTGGTGATATTATGAAAAATCGTATTATCACCTTAAGCTTTAGAGAAATAAAACATCAGCTTTTTCGCTTTTTATCGCTTATGGTAATGGCTTTTTTAGGTGTATTTGTGTTTGTAGGGCTTAAATCAACGGCGCCTGATATGCTAAAAAGCCTAGATGAAGCCTATGATGGCGCCTCAGTTTATGATCTAAGGCTTTCCTCTAATTTGAATTTTTCATCTGATGATGTTCAAAAAATAAAAGAAACCCTAGCCGATGCACAAATTGATGCCTATGTTGAAGGAACTAAGTCATGCGATGTTGAAATTTTTGATGCAAATAAAAAAAGCTATGTTTTAAATGTTGAGTCTATTAATGACAATATTAATAAGCTAGAGCTTAAGGCTGGTAGCCTTCCTCAAAGAAATAATGAGATTGTTGTTGAGGAAAATCTTCTGAGTGCCTTAGGCCTAAGCATTGGTGATGCTTTATCATTGCCATCATATGTTCTTGAAGAAGACTCAAGTGAAGCATATAATTATGTAATTTCTGGGGTTGTAAGCTCAAATAGATATATTAATAGCGATTCCTTTAATTACAATAGAGGTAAAACTAATATTGGAAATGGTAAAATCAATTTTTATTCATATGTACCTCAAGAGTCATTTAAGGAGTATCCTGTTGATGGAAATATTTGGGCCTTAGCAAATAAACAAAGCCTAAATTCGGTTACAAATGGCTATACTAGTATTTATATTTATTTAAATAATGCTAAAGCTGATTTAACTAATTCGAGCAACTATTTAAAAAAAGTTAATCAGGCTAAGGAGCTCATAGGTCAAATTACCGGTGGCCTTCAGGAGAAAAGACAAAAATTTGTATTTAATGAGGCTAGTATTATCCTAGAAGGACTAAATAATTTAAAGGATTTTTCTAATGAGGTTGATTCCTATATTAAGAGGATTAATGATTCCTTAGCGCTTGATTTTAGCTATCATATTTACACAAGAATGGATTATAGTGTTTATTATAACTATGTAAATGATGCTAAATCAATTGATAATTTAGCTTTAGTTTTCCCGATTGTTTTTTATGCAGTAGCTATTTTAGTTAGCCTTGTATCAATGCGAAGAATGGTAAATGATGATAGAAGCCTAATTGGCTGCCTAAAGTCACAGGGCTTTTCTAATGGACAAATTCTCTTTAAATATATTTTATTTAGTGCTCTTGCTACAATTATAGGATCAATTATGGGCTTTTTACTGGGTATGATAATTATTCCTAATTTAATATGGAGTATTTATACTATATTATTTTCACTTCCAAGCTTTAATGTTTATTTTGATATTCTGAATATTATTTTAGGAGTATTTATAGCTATTATTTGCATTGTTGGTGTAACTATTTTAACTGTGCTTATCGCCTTAATGGAAAAGCCTGCAATGCTTCTAAGACCAAAGGCGCCTGTAGCCTCTAAGAAAAATTTACTTGAGCATATTAAGCCACTATGGTGTCATTTATCATTCTCAGCTAAGGTTATAATAAGAAATATTGCTAGATATAAAAAAAGATGTATTGTAACCATTATCGGTATTATCGGCTGTAGTGCTTTAATGCTTACAGGCTTTGGAATCCGTGATGCGATTAAGGATGTAGCCTCTAAGCAATATGAGGAAATAAGTTGCTACGACGCTGTTTGTTACCTAAATCCTACCTCAAGCAAAAATGCTGAGGCAGATGGCATTAAGGAAGCTTCATATTATGAATCGGTGGATATCAATATTTCTGGCTATGATGCAACCCTTGTTGTAGTTGAAGACAAGGAAAAGGATAAGCTATTTATGAATTATAAAGATGCTAAAAGTGGAAGTGAATTAGCCTTAAATGATTCAGGAGTTATTTTAACAGAAAAGCTTGCTAGCCTTTTAAAAGCTAATAAAAATGATACTATAAGACTTACGACAGCAGAAGGAAAAGCCCTTGATGTAAGTATTACGGCAAATTGCGAATATTATTTACATCATTATGTCTTTATTTCTAAAGAACTTTATGAAAGCTTAGGCTTTGGCTATAAAAGAACTGTTTGCTATCTTTCAATTGATCCTAATCTTAAGGATGATATTAAAGCTAAGCTTATACAGGATAAAACAGCCTTAAATGTAATGTTTATTGATGACCTAATTGAAGAGGCACAGGAGATGCTTAATAGCCTTAATCAGGTTGTATATATTTTAATCATTTTAGCAATGATGCTAAGCTTTACGGTTTTATATAATTTATCTAACATTAATATAAGTGAAAGAAAAAGAGAAATTTCAACCCTAAAGGTCTTAGGCTTTTATAATGATGAGGTTGACAGGTATATTACAAGTGAAAATTTAATATTAACAATTATTGGTATAGCACTAGGACTTTTTGCAGGATATTTTCTTGCAATAAAGGTTATTAGCACTGTTGAAATAGAATATGTTAGATTTGTTTATCATATTAAGCCTCAAAGCTTTATTTATACTGCTGGCTTAGCTTTAGCATTTACTATAATTGTGAACATAATTGCTCACTTTAATTTAAAAAGAATTAATATGATAGATTCTT
>URFB01000057.1 GCA_900547045.1 uncultured Mollicutes bacterium | reverse complement strand
GCTTTTATGTTAGAAGCTTTGTTAGAGATTTAGCTACGCTTTTAAATACTATTGCGATAATGTCTGATTTAGTAAGAATTGAAACTGGTGATTTTAAGCTTAAGGATGCAATTAAGCTTTCTCATTTAAAGGAATCAAATTTAATTAGCGTTGAGGATGTCTTTTTAAAATATCCAAGATTTGATGCTAAGGATTATTTAGTTCCTTTAATTAAAAATGGAATTATGCTTGATGAAAGACAAATGAGCTGCAGAAGTCCCTTTACTGTATATCATAATAATAAGCTTCTTGCGATTTACGCTCCTTCAGATGATAATAAATATTATCGCGTTCAATATTTTGGTGATTAATGATGCAAATAATTAGAGTTAATGATATTAATAAAAAATATATTAATGATGAAATTGCGGTATGTATTGGTAATTTTGATGGTATTCATTTAGGTCATCAAGCCTTAATTAATGAGGTTTTAAAATCTAATTTAAAGCATGGATTAATTAGCTTTGAGCCTCATCCCATTAAGGTATTGGTCGATAAAAATTATAAAACCCTAATGACGCTGGATGATAAAATTGAGTATTTAAAAGATACCATTGATTATCTCATCATTATTGATTTTGATTTGAATTTTTCTCAAAAAACAGCCGATGAATTTATTAATTTTATGAAGCTTAATAGCATCAGGGAAATTGTTTGTGGCTACGATTTCCATTTTGGTATTCACGCATCAGGTAATACCTCAATGCTTAAGGATAATTTTAAGCTTCATATTATTGAGCCTATTGAAAATAATTCATGCGTTGTCAAAACGCAAAAAATTAGAAGTCTTATTATCGATGGTGATATCGAGGCTGCTAATAAGCTATTAGGAAGAGCCTATACTATAAATGGTATTGTCGTTTATGGTAAGCAATTAGGAAGAACAATCGGATTTCCAACGGCTAATTTAAATGCTTGTAAAACCCTGCTTCCGGCAAATGGCGTTTACGCAACTAAAACCTTAATTGATAATCAGGAATATTTATCAATGACTAATATCGGTCATAATCCTACCTTCAATCATAATGATAATATTGTTGTAGAGACTAATATTATTGATTTTGATGGAAATTTATATGGTAAAAGGATTGAGGTTTCCTTTTATAAGCTGATAAGGCTTGAAAGAAAATTTGCATCAGTTGATGATTTAAAGGCCGAGCTTAAGAAAAATCAAGATTTTGTAAAAAATAACTTGAAAAAATAAAATAGTATGATAGAATAATAAAGGACGATTTCGATGTTTGTCGATTCCTTCGGCGCTTGCATTAGAAATTCGTGACAATTGATAATATGGAGGAAAATTTATTATGGCATTATCAAAAGAATTAAAAGCACAATTAGTACAAGAGTTCGGAAAGAACGCTAAGGACACTGGTTCTACAGCAGTTCAAATCGCTATTCTTACAAAGGAAATTGACCAATTAAATGCTCACCTAGCTAAGAATATTCATGACTTCCACAGCTCTCGTTCATTATTAATCAAGGTTGGTCAAAGACGTTCTTTAATCAACTACTTAAAGAATAATGATGTTGAATCTTACGAAGCAGTAGCTAATAAGCTTGGATTCCGTCGCTAATTTAAAAGGGATGATCTTTTGATCATCTTTTTTCTTTGCAAAAATTATAAAAAAAGATAGATTTTCTTTATTATTGACTCGATTTGTGTTAAAATTGAAAATATAAGATATTAAATAATGGCAATAATAATAGTAATTTAAAGGAGATTTAAAATGAGCGAAGTTAAAACATTCGAATTTAACTGGGCAGGTCGTCCTCTTAAAATCGAAATAGGAGAAGTAGCTAAACAAGCAAATGGTGCTTGCTTAGTTAAATATGGAGATTCGGTTGTTTTATCAGCTGTATGCTCAAAGGCATCTGAGACAACACAAGATTTCTTCCCATTAATGGTATTATACCAAGAAAAGCTATACGCTGCAGGTAAAATACCTGGTGGCTTTTTAAGAAGAGAAGGCCGTGCTTCTGAGCATGAAACATTGACCTCTCGTCTAATTGACCGTCCAATTAGACCATTATTCGCTGAAGGATTCTCAGATGAGGTTCAGGTTATTAATACTGTATTATCATCAGATCCTAATTGCTCAACTGCAATGGCAGCTATGCTTGGTTCAAGTATTGCGCTTATGATTTCAGATGTTCCATTTGAAGGACCAATCGCTGGTGTTCAGGTAGGATATGTTGATGGTGAATATATTATTAACCCAACTCCTGAGCAACTTGAGCGTACAAAGATTACCTTAACTGTTGCAGGTACTAAGGATGCCATTAACATGGTTGAGGCTGGTGCTGCTGAGGTTTCTGAGGCAGAAATGCATAAGGCTTTAGTCTTTGGTCACCAAAATATTATTGAATTATGTAAGTTCCAGCTTGAAATCGCTGCTCAATGCGGAAAAGAAAAGGTTAAGCCTTTACTTTTCGTAACTGATAAGGAAATTGATAGCGAGGTTCGTGCTTATGCTGAAGAGGATTTAGTTAAGGCTATTCGTATCGAGGATAAGCTTGAGCGTTATCAAGCAATTGATGAGGTAAATGCAAGAACTCTTGAGGAATTTGGTAAAAAGGTATTTACTAAGAATCTAGGAGAAATCGTTGTTGAAGATACTGATAAAAAGAAGGAGTACTTACAACAGGTACAGCATACATTAGATGATATTCTTTATACTGAGGTTCGTCGTATGATTGCCGTTGATAAGATTAGACCTGATGGACGTAAGGTAGATGAAATTAGACCTCTATCTAGTAGAGTAGATGTTCTTCCTCGTGCTCATGGTAGTGCCTTATTTACTCGTGGTCAAACTCAATCACTTGGTGTTACAACCTTAGGTGCATTAAATGAAAATCAAATTATCGATGGGCTTGGTATTGAGGATACTAAGAGATTTATGTTCCATTATAACTTCCCTCAATTCTCTGTTGGTGAAACAGGCCGTTATGGTGCTCCAGGAAGAAGAGAAATTGGTCATGGTGCTTTAGCTGAAAGAGCATTGTCTTACGTTATTCCTGATGAGGATACCTTCCCTTATACAATTCGTGTTGTATCTGAAATTCTTGAATCTAATGGTTCATCATCTCAAGCATCAATTTGCTCAGGTACGATGTCATTAATGGCTGCAGGTGTTCCAATTAAGGCTCCAGTTGCAGGTATTGCAATGGGACTTATTACATATCAAAATGATTATACTATTTTAACTGATATTCAAGGTCTTGAGGACCACCTTGGAGACATGGATTTCAAGGTAGCAGGTACTCGTGAAGGTATTACAGCCCTACAAATGGATATTAAGATTCGTGGTATTACATATGAAATTTTAGCTGAGGCTCTTGAGCAAGCTAAGAAGGGACGCTTTGAAATTCTTGATCATATGGAAAAGACTATTCCAGCTGTTCGTCCTGAATTATCTAAGTATGCTCCTAAGGTTAAGATGATTAGAATTAATCCTGACAAGATTAAGGAGGTTATTGGTGCTGGTGGTAAGGTTATTAATCAAATCATTGAAGCTAATAATAACGTTAAGATTGATATTGAGCAGGATGGTCGTGTATATGTAATGCATCAAGAGGTTCAATATGTTGATAGTACAATTAATCAAATTGAAAACCTTGTTCGTGAGGTTGAGGTAAATCAAATTTACACTGGTACTGTAAAACGTATTGAGGCATATGGTGTATTCGTTGAATTATGGCCAGGTGCAGAAGGACTTTGCCACATTTCTAAGCTTTCTAAGGAAAGGGTTGCTAAGTGTGAGGATGTCGTTTCTCTTGGAGATTCAATTATCGTTAAGTGTATTAAGATTAATGAAAAGGGTCAAATTGATTTATCACGTAAGGATGCATTGATTGACGCTGAAAATCGTAATAAGCAATAATAACAATTAAGTCTAGATTATTTCTAGGCTTTTTTTGATTTTTAGTATAAGAATTAATTCTTCAAGCTTTTCTATTTGACTTTTAAGCCTTATTTTTGTATAATTTTATTGCTATAGTGAGGTAATCGAGCAGAAATGTTAGGAAAGTCCATGCTAGCACAGCCTGCGATGGCTGTAGTGTTTGTGCCAGTCCAATAAATAAGGCTGGGTACCTTTATGGTAACGGCAACGTATAACCTAAGTCCTTGATATGGTTATATATAACGTGCCACAGTGACGATACTACTAGAAATGGTAGAGTGAAACGAGTTAAACCCCTCAAGCTAGAAACCCAAATTTGGTAGGGGAATTTCCAAGAGCGAAATGAAGCTTAAGGAAGATACGAAAGTATAGATAAATGATTACCACTAGAAATAGAACAGAACATGGCTTATGATCTATAGCACAACTTAAAAAAATGATTGCTGGAAACAGCAATTTTTTTGTATTAATGGCTTAATTAAGTCATAATTTAACATTAAAAAGTTTACTTGTTTAGGCTTATCTTGTATAATATAAATTGAGTTATTATGTAAAGGAGGATATCATGACCGATTTAAATAAAGAAGAATTATTAAAACGTCAAAGAATGATTAGAAATTTTTCAATCATTGCTCATATTGATCATGGTAAATCAACTCTTGCAGATAGAATACTTGAAATTTGTAATAGTGTTACAAAGCGTGAAATGCAAGATCAAATTTTGGATTCAATGGATCTTGAACGTGAAAGAGGTATAACAATTAAGCTTAATGCTGTAAGCCTTAATTATCACGCCTATGATGGAAATGATTATATTTTTCACCTAATTGATACACCAGGCCATGTTGACTTTACATATGAGGTATCAAGAAGCTTAGCTGCATGCGAGGGAGCAATTTTAGTTGTTGATGCTACCCAAGGTGTTGAGGCTCAAACGCTAGCTAATGTTTATTTAGCTCTAGATAATAATCTAGAAATTTTACCTTGTATAAATAAGGTAGATTTACCTTCAGCTCATCCTGATGAGGTTAAGAAGGAAATTGAGGATGTAATTGGCCTTCCATGTGATGAAGCTGTATTATGTAGTGCTAAAACCGGACTTAATGTAAGAGATATACTTGAGCAAATTGTTAAATATGTACCAGCTCCTGTAGGTGACCCTTTTGGACCCGTACAAGCCTTAATTTTTGACTCAGCCTTTGATGCATATCGTGGAGTTGTCATTTTAGTTAGAGTTAAGGAAGGTACAATTAGAGTTGGAGATACTATTTCTTTAATGGCAACTGGTGCCAAATATCAGGTTGTAGAGCTTGGTGTTAAAACACCAAAGGAAGAACAAAGAGATTTCCTTACAGCAGGTGATGTAGGCTTTATTACAGCCTCTATTAAGGATATTAATAAGGTTCATGTCGGAGATACTATTACTACTGTTGAAAATGAATCTAAGGTTCAGCTTGAAGGATATCGTAAGCTAAATCCAATGGTTTTCTGTGGTTTATATCCAATTGATTCTAAACAATATCCTGATTTAAAGGATGCCCTTGATAAGCTTAAGCTTTCTGATGCGTCTTTAATTTACGAGCCTGAAACATCTCAAGCCTTAGGCTTTGGCTTCCGTACCGGCTTTTTAGGATTACTTCATATGGATATTATCCAAGAAAGAATTAGTCGTGAATTTAATATTGAGCTTATCGCAACTGCACCATCTGTTTCATATCATGTATATTTAACTAATGGTGAGATGATAGTTCTAGATAACCCAGCAATGCTTCCAGAGCCTACCAAGATTAATCGTATTGAGGAGCCATTTGTTAATGCGACAATTATGACTCCAACTGAATATGTTGGTACCGTTATGGATTTATGTCAAAAGAAACGTGGAACCTTCAAGGATCTAAAATATATAGAAGAAACGCGTGCAGTATTGCATTATGATATGCCTTTACTTGAAATTGTTTATGATTTTTTTGATCGATTAAAATCAGGTACTTAGGGCTATGCATCATTTGATTATGAGCTAGGTGAATATCAAGCATCTAACCTTGTTAAGATGGATATTATGCTTAATGGTGATGTTGTAGATGCCTTAAGTCTAATTGTTCATAAGGATTTTGCTTATCCTCGTGGAAAGGCTATCGTTGAAAAGCTTAAAACAATTATCCCTCGTCAATTATTCGAGGTTCCAGTTCAGGCTGTGATTAATCATAAGGTAATTGCAAGAAGCGATATAAAGGCTTTAAGAAAGGATGTCCTTGCTAAATGCTATGGTGGCGATATTTCTCGTAAGAAAAAGCTACTAGAAAAGCAAAAGGAAGGAAAGAAGAAGATGAAGGAAATCGGTTCAGTTGAAGTACCACCTGAGGCATTCCTTGCTATCTTAAGCAATGAGGAGGAATAAAAATGAAAAAAATTAAGGTTGCTTTTTTATATGATTTTGATAAAACTCTTTGTGATAGAGATATGCAAGAATATGCCTTTATTCCTAATCTCGGAATGACACCACAGGAATTTTGGGGTCAAACAGGAGTTATTGCGGAAGAATGCAATATGGAACGAATTCTTTCCTATATGTATTTAATGGTTAAATTATCACATGAAAAGAATATTCATCTTACTAAGGAATATTTAAATACATGTGGACGTGGAATTAAATTATATAAGGGTGTTGATACTTGGTTTGATCGTATTAACAAAATAGGTGATGACCTAGGAATTGATATTGAGCACTATGTATTATCGTCTGGTACAACAGAAATAATCGAAGGCTGCGATATTTCTAAAAAATTTAAAAAGATTTATGGCTGTGCCTTCCACTATGGTGAAAATGGTATTGCAGATTTTCCTTTAAACGTTGTTAACTATACAACTAAAACTCAGTTTATTTACCGAATTTCAAAAGGTATATTTGAAATTACAGATGATGTTAATCTTAATAGTAAAATGCCTCAGGAAAAGCGTCATATTCAAGAGGGTAATATGATTTATTTTGGAGATGGACTTACAGATGTACCTTGTATGAAGCTTGTTAAACAGCAGGGTGGTAAGGCAATTGGTATCTATCAGCCAGGTAAGCTTGGTAAGGCGTCAGATCTTTTACTAGATGGAAGATGTGATTTCTTAACAAAATCTGATTATTCAGAGGGCTCAGAAATTGAGCAAATTGTTAAGACAGTCCTTGAGCGTATAAGCCTTGAAAATAAGCTTGATGAGAAATATAACCAAATGGTTAAAAAGGCTGCTAGGGCCTTCAATGAGCAAAATAAAAAGTAAGCAAAAAGAAAGGAATACCTTATTATGCAAGGTATTCCTTTTTGTATGGCTTTAAATTAATATATATAGCAAGACAGCTTGTAAAAAAGCAAGAAATAGTAAAAGCGGAAATTTGCGAACCAAACTTTAAGCCATCAGGTTCAAATTTTAGCTTAATATCACATGATGTACTATTTGCTGGAATAACAATACCTAGATAACCACCATCTATATTAAT
>URFB01000056.1 GCA_900547045.1 uncultured Mollicutes bacterium | reverse complement strand
TTTATTTCTTTTAAAAAGATAACTGCATCCTCCATTAGATATCCACCATTTTTTAAATTATTAAAATATAATTCATTTATATCTTTAGGATTTACCTTAAGCTTGAAATGACTGAAAAAAGCATTCCATCTTAGCGTTATACATTCTTCTCTTGTGATTTCCTTGCGCTCAAGCATTTTCCAATGTGAAAGATTTATACTTGAGTAAAGCTTTATGTTTTCTTCTGTTGCTGGTATCCCGTATTTAATAAGTACAGGCTTTAAAGCCTCAAGCTCACATTTGTTAAAGTCTAATATTGTGTTATCTATATCAGTAAGTATCGCCTTAAGCATTTTAAATCACACTAAATTTAATTGCCGTTAAAATGGCTGATGAGAAGCTTGATGATATTGTAATTGTAAGCTCATGGGACATATCAAGGCTTGATACATCAATACGAGATACATAGCTTGCATTCTTAACTAAGGTATCCGTTACTTTTGTTACAGTATTTGTTCCATCAGTTATGGTTATTGTAGCTACACCAGCCTTTGATGCATCCTTGTTTGATGTGAAGCTTAGCTCAATATTAGTAATTGCTTGGTAAAGATTATTAGCCTTTAAAGTAATATTCTTGCCACCCTTTTGAGCATATATTCCCTTTGTATTGTATACTGTTGGAGCTGAATATGATAGCTCAATACCATTTAAAGCTAATGATCCTGTTGTATCACTTAGGTCCTTTAAATCCATTATAGTTGAAATAGTTGTATCCTGATTATTCTTTGAATATAGGACATTGTAATCAAATCTAGCTTGATTTAGAACATCATATTCGCTTACAAAGCTTTTTGATATATCATCTAGTCTGTTATATAAAGACTCGGCAGCTTCGATTTTGTTCTTACTTTCTAAAGTAACCTCTCCTATTTCATTAATTTTAGCGTTAACCTCAGCAATAGCAGAATCATTTTTCAAAACAGGTGTTATATGTGATAAAATATAGGATTCGCTAATACTTGTTGATTCACATTCTGTTTTATATAAATAATAAGCAAGCTCTGAATGATCGATAAAGGGATTACGATTTCCTTGTACCTCATAGATTTGTTCATTACGGTATAATTCTCTTGAATCAACAGGATCTTCAAAATTCCATTTTAGAATGGTATTTAAGATACCAATGTATCCTTCTTTACCAGTTTCAGCCTTTGAGGCTAAGGTTTTATCATTGGTAAGCTCTAAATCTAGCGTTGAATCATCGTATCTTACTACCATATATAGTAGCATACGAGCGATATCACCCTTTACCTCATCTCTTGGTTCAAATACAGTACTGGTCCATTTATTTCCATAGTCATCTTTGTTTGTTGGATTAGATACAATATCGAAGTAGCTATTGCTACGCAATGAATTAATACGAGCTTCTGATACTCTTAAATGATGTAAATCTGAATATGCATTATACTTTTCATCATTAAAGCCATGAGATTTGGCCCAAATATGCTCTTTATTCCACTGTCCTGAGGCTGATCCTGAATTGTCCTTACCTAGACGTTCTCCTGTGTATATACATTCTACATAATCGCCATCATAGGAATCAACTGTCTTTAGTGCTGTTGTACAATCGGAATAGGATATCTTTTTAGTATTTGCAGTCACAATTTGATTTAAGGTTGATTTTAGAAATGTACTATTTGAAAGTACGGATGATGTAATAGTACTATAGTATCCTGTATATGTAGGGTTTGAAGGATTTATAGTACTTGTATTAGTTGAAGATGTTGTAGGTGTTGGCTTTGTTGTTTGAGTAGGACTTGAGTTCCCTTGACTTGTACTAGGAAGATTGGTTGTTGAAGTAGCCTTTGTAGCTCCACATGATGTAGATATAAATAGACCTATTGATGTAAGCGCTAAAAGTGATAATTGTTTTAGTTTCATAGTTCTCTCCTTAATTTTCGAAAAAGATAAGGGATAATACAAATGGTTATCCCTTATTGTTTAAATTTTAGAAAATATTATTTATAATAAACCTTAATTTCAGTAAGTCTAACTTGTGCACTAGCAATAATCGTAATAGTCTTATGATCTTCGCTAACCTTAACTACATAAGGGCCATTTTTATTTTCAGCTGTTGTAAATTCAACATTATAGAATTCTTTACCTTCAGCCGCAGTAATTACCATTTCTGTATTTGCATATAATCTAAATGAAGATGAACCAGCAACTACATAAGTTGAAGTAGATGTGCCTTTCTTTACTTCAATAGATGCAAATAAGTCTGATGAGAAATAATCTGCAACTGAGGCATCTAGATTTACATTTGTATTAGCAGCAGGTTTAGTATATGAAATAGTTGCACATTTTGCATCAGAAGGAACTGGATTTTCGCTCTTTGTAACACAAGCAAAAGTAATTTCCTTTTTCTTATCTCCAGCAGTTAAAACAAGAGTAACAGTTTCATCCTTAGTAGGATTAATTTTAACCTTGCCACCAGCAATTGTAACAGTAGTAGCTGTTGTACCATCCTTGACTGCTGCAGTAACGCCTTCAGTAAGCGTTACCTCAGCAGCTTCAAGATAAGTACCCTTGAAAAGTTTACTTGCAGTATCTAAAAGCTTAGCATAATCTACAGTCTCAGGCTCAGCCTTAGGTTGTTGAATAGTAGTTCCTTCATATACCCAAATATTATACATTTGAACAGCGTATGCAGAAGGATTTACAAAATATGCTGCCTTAGTGTTTGCAGGAAGAACATAAGTATAAATTACAGCATCTCCCTTGGCATTCTTTTCAGATGAAGTTGCCTTTACTTCAGTACCCTTATCATCAGTACCAGCATATAATTTCATATTATCATATGTACCATATACTTCTGCTTGAATCATCGCAACACCATTTTCATTATTAACAGTCATAGCTGCAGTTGTTGAATCTGATTTCTTGCTGAAAGTAAATTCTTGAGGGAATTTGGTATTTTCAACTACACCTTCATTGAAAGTAACAGTTGAAGTTGACTTAAAGTTAGTTGAATCAAAATGAGCAGGTGCTACAGCTGATAAAATTCCATCTGTATAAACTGATAAACTAAATAATTGAACAGCATAATCTGATGGGTTTTCAATATAGAATTGATTTACACCAGCTGCAAATTGATAAGTATACTTCTTACCATTAGAAATAGTTTCAGATGTTGACTTAATAGCATCACCAGTTGCTGAAGCACCAGCATATACCTTAAGATTATCATATGAACCATATACTTCAATTGTAATTTGCTTAATATCCTTTGTTGAATAAGCAGTCATATATGAACCTTGCTTACTCATTGTGAACTCGTCTGGATGAGCTGTATTTTCAACAACTTTATCCATCTTAATTCCTGTTGCAGTCTTGAAGTTTTCAGGAGTTAATGTTAATACTGGATCTCCAAGAGGACTATCATATGCAACAATTGTATACTTCTTAGTGCTTGTTGCATTATTATATGCAAATGTTGCAGTTAAAGTTACATTAGTTTTTTCTGCTGTAGCTGTTACAACAAGCTTTCCATTTTCAACCTTTGCAAGAGACGCTTGTGCTGCATCAACAGACCATGTAATTGTAGCCTTCTTACCATTATAACTAGATTCAGCTTCAAGATCATATGAACCTGATGCTAAAGTCTTTTTATTATTTGCAAATGTATATGCACTTGCAATTTCTGTTACATCAATTGCAGGAACAGTAATCTTGAACTCCTTTGTATACTTTCCAGAAGTTGCAGTTAAAGTTACATCAGTATCTTTATCGGGTCTTGATATTGTAACCTTATAAGTACCTTCACCCTTAGTAATTTTTGCAACACTTTCATTTGAAGATGTCCAAGTTAAATCACATCCTAGATATTTATCAACTAGGTTGAAATCTCCACGAATTACCTTAGCATCCTCATTAATAATTAATCCCTTAACATCTGTAGTTCCATTATTACCACATGCAGTAGCAAGTCCAACTGTACCAAATAATAAAGCTGATGCAGCTAGAACCTTTAAAGTTTTTCTAAACTTCATTTTTTTGTTTCTCCTTTGTTTTTTACTTTATCTTATAGTTAAATCACTAATTGATGAAATAACCACTTCATCCTTATCGTTCTTAAATCCAGCACAAGAAACTGACTTTCCTGTTAATGAATTTACATCATAAGAAGTAACATTATTTACAACAACAGTATACTTCTTTGTTGTAGTTGCACTCTTATTTGTAAGCGCATTTCCAACAATCGTTAAAGTGTTGTCCTTTAAGCTAGCACTTTCAACAACTAAATCTCCATATAAAGCAGTTTCAGCCTTATCTGAAAATCTTGTATGATTTGAATTAAAGACTATATAATTGTTAGCTTTAACTAAGTGAGTGTGAGCGTCATCCGTTCTACCCACAGAATATTCAATACCAGAAATTTGATATTTTCCATTATACTTTTGAATATTAGCTACAATATAATAAGTTGAACCAATTGTTAGATATTTTCCACTATTAATTGGTGAACTTGTATATCCACCAAACATATTCATTGTATAAAGTTTTCCGTCTGAACCGATTGATCCTACAGTATAGTAATGAGTTGAATTTTCAGTATGAGCTAAAATAGTAGCTGTAAATACAATCTTAGCACCAACCTCATTATCAATAGAATATAAAGTAGGTGAATCTGATGCTAGGTCCTTAACCATTTCCTCTACTGTTGTTGAAACAGGATTTGGATTATAATTAGGATCATCATCTTTTGACCAAATATGCATTTCTTTTTTCTTTGCAAAGGCCTTAGCCTCATCAAAGTAAGACTTGTAATCACCAATTGGAGATACAACATCAGTATATCCATTTTCTACAAGCTCAAGATTCAGATTTTTAAATGAGTCTGATTCACTATTACGATACCAAACATAACCTAAATATCTTGTACCATTTGAATCAACAGAAGGCTTTCCTGTTGAAGAATCCAAAACAGATTCAATTACAATTTGGTATGCATTACTTAAACGATTAGCATTATATTTAGAAGCTGATTTACCCCATTTATCAACAGATCCTGTTGATTCAGGAGTATTAATACCATGATATCTAACAGTAGCTGAAGACTTACCATCCTTTGATTGGACTGCAAGATTGAATGTTGAAGTATCACCATCAGTTAAACGCTCAACCTCAGCAAGTCCAATACCATCATCAAAGAAGTTTTTACCTTTATAATCCTTTTTTAAAGATAGCTTTGAGGTGATGTCTGTATATCCCTTATCCTTATCAAATCCCCCGCATGCAGTTATTGATGCAAGACCAATAACTGCTAATGCTGATAAAGATAATTTTTTTAATAAGTTCATGTATTATTTACCGCCACAATTTTTGTATGCAGTTGCAAGAGCATCAACACCTGTAGCTTCACCCTTAATTACAGAAACTAAAGCTGAACCAATATATTGACGAGCATCTGCAGAACCATTAAATGCAGGTGAAGTATAGAACCAATCTTGTAAAGTACTTGCAGTTTTAGCAGCCGCAGCAACGATTGTATCCTTAGCTAAGAATTGTTCATATTCAGGAAGCTTATAAGTTGAAGAACGAACTGGGTTATATCCAGAAGTTTGAGAGAATGTAGATTGGAATTCAGGCTCAAGAATTGACTTAACAAATAACCAAGTCATCATATTTGTTTCTTCATCGCCAGAATCAAATAATACTAGAGATGGTCCTTGTGAAATTACAGACTTGTTAACTTTTCCATCAGCTTGCTTTGTACCAGGTACTGGTGCAACTTCCCATTCAAACTTGCTACCTGGGTTTTGGTAAGAAGCACCACCAGATGAACCAATACAGAATGCACATCCACCTTCTTCCATACCTAGAGTAAATAGACCTGATGTATAAGCACCATATGTTGTTTGAGTAGTAAGAATTTGTTTTGCATACTTCTCTGTTAATGTATCCATCCAGCTTGCAAGTCTTGTTTCATCCTTGAATGTGTAATAAGGCTCTGATGCAGATGTATAATTCCAACCATTTTGCATAACCATGTTAATTACCCAGTTAGCTTCTGAGTCATAGCAGAATGGAGTTGATCCAGGATACTTAGCCTTAATTATGTCACAAGCAGCCCAAATCTCATCCCATGTCTCAGGAACCTTAGTAATTCCAGCATCAGTTAATGCAGTTTTATTAACATACATTAATTCTGTTGATTTAGAGAATGGCATAGTAAGCATTGAATTCTCAGAAAAACCATAATCAGCATATTTTGCATAGTTCTTTGCAAGACCTTCATTATAGTATCCCTTAACGAAGTCAGCCTTTTCTTCTGCTGTATAACCAACCTTAGTTCCATTAACATCCTTAGTGCTGTCAATGAATTGATTTAAATCAAGAACCTTACCTGATTGGATATATGCAGCTACGTGATCTGAATATGCGTATGCAATATTAGGTTGAGCATTAGCTGATAAACCAGCAATACAAGTTGAATAAACATCATCATATCCACCAATTTGAGTAGATTCAACCTTCCAACCATACTTCTCTTCAAAAGCTGTTGTTGCTTCTGATATCTTTGTTTGAAGATTTTGTCCACAAGTGTTGTAGAAGGTAATTACCTTTTCTTTAGAACCGCCACATGATGCTAATGCTGCAACACCAAGACCAGCAATAGCAGCTGTACTTAAAACTTTTAATGTTTTCATTTTTATTATATTTCTCCTTTGTTTTTTGTATACCCTATCCAAAATGCTAATATAAATCCTAGCCCTTTATACCGCTCTTTGATACACCACGCATAATATATTTTCTAAAGCAAATAAATACTATTAACAGTGGTAAAGAAACCATAGTAGCGGCAGCCATTTTTAAAGTAGTAAGGGATTCTGAAGATCCTGCTGCAGTAAAGCCCTTTGATACCCAGTTAGAAAGTAATTGCCATTCTTCTGAGCCACCATTAGCCAAACGTGGCCAAATATAGGAATTCCATGTTCCGATAAACTTTAACAAAACAATTGAAATTAAGGTAGGTGCTGTTAAGGGAACCATTACCTTAATAAGGTATTTAACATCACTACAGCCATCAACCTTTGCAGCCTTATATAAGCTGTCTGGAATTTGCTTAAAAGCATTTCTAAGTAGATAAATATAGAAGACACTAACAAGGAATGGAAGAATCATAACCGTATATGATTTTGTCCAACCCAAGTTATTAACTGTCATAAAGTTTGTAATTGTAAATAATTCACCTGGAATCATCATTGTTGCTAAAAGTAATGAGAATAAGAAATTCTTACCCTTAAATTCCATTTTAGCGAAAGCATATGCTGTAATAATTGTAACAATTACACCAAGTAATGTAGAAATTACACCTACAACAATAGTATTAACAAGCATACTTCCAAATAGATTATTACCATATTGAATAACTGTTTGGTAGTTCTTCCATTGCAATTCACTTGGCTTTACAAAGAATGTTGGAATAGGCTCACGATAAACTGTTTCAGTTTTTAGTGAGGAAATAATCATCCACTAAAAAGG
>URFB01000055.1 GCA_900547045.1 uncultured Mollicutes bacterium | reverse complement strand
ATCATTCATTTTTTTCATTCTCCTTGAATAATTGCTTAATTATTTGATTAGCACCTGTTGATGAGCCTCCACTTATAATTCCTATAAGTAAGGCCTGCCAAAAGTTGGGTGCATTACATATTTCCTCAGGATTTGTTAAATAGATAACAATCCCTATAAGCCCTCCTACAATTGGTAATATAATAGGAATTAGCTTATATAGCTTTGGCTTATTTTTAAATATAGCCTTATAGATTTCTCCTATTATATAGCAGCATATGATTATAATAGGAACATTTGCACATACCAAATTATCACTCCATTTCTTGTGCTATAACATCATAATCTCAATAGATGTTATAAATAATCACCTAATTAATCTGAGATTCCATTTCTGCAGAATGGTAGGAATTAGGATCTGTAGGTTTTATCCTACAGTTGTTATTATAGATAAATTCTATAAAAGAGAAAGTTACGTTTCGTATACTAAAAAAATGCCTTATCTAAGCCATTTTTTGCATTTTATGTAAAAAAACAAACGAAAAAAAGAAAAAAAGGTTACGATTTGTAACCGAAATTAATAAATTTATAAAAAAAAGATGGTATTTAATCTACCCTGACTAGAGTAAATCATACCATCTTTTATTTCTATTATCTTAAATGTGCATGTAATAAAGTATCCAAACGATTTAAAATTGAATTAATAATCTTATCAACATCTGCTGTTTCAAGAGTCTTTTCTTTATCCTCAAAGGTTAATGAAATAGCTAAAGATTTTTCATTTTCATTAACATTTTCACCTTCGTATAAATCAAATACCTCAAGATTAGTTAGATATTTTCTACTTGTCATCTTAATTACATCACAAATTTCTTTACAAGTAACCTTCTTATCAACAACAATTGCAAGGTCTCTTGATACAGGAGGGAACTTACAAATAGTTTGATATTTGAAGGCTTGATGATTACAAGCATAGATTTCATCAAGATTTAATTCAAATACATATGTATTATCACAGCTGTGCTCATGAGCATAACGTGGATGAACCTCTCCTACAAATCCAACCATTTTTCCGTCGACAATAATCTTAGCTGTACGACCAGGATGCATATTCTTTAGGTCAGTATATGCTTCAAATACTGGGGATAAATTTAGCTTTTCAAATAAAATTTCAAGGATTCCCTTAACAAGGAAGAAATCAACTGGAGTCTTATGTCCTTGCCACTTTGATGACGCAAATAAGCCATTGAAGGCACCAGCTAAATGAGTAACCTCAGTGGATGATGTATAAACCTTACCAATTTCAAAGAATGAAAGGTCATACATCTTACGTGATTTATTATAAATAATTGTATTTAAAAGAGATGGAATTAGGCTTTGACGCATAAAAGCACGGTCTTCTGTCATTGGCATTAAAAGCTTAATTGGCTCTTCTTCCCTCTCAACAAAGTCATAAAGGTCATTTTCGTTTGTTAATGAATAAGTTACTGCCTCATTAATTGTCATATTAGATAAAATGATACGACAATTTCTTACAAGCTTTTGGTAATCAGTTAGGCCACCCTTATCATTTGTTGAAGCTAAAACAGTTGGGATATTATCATATCCATACATTCTTGCTACATCCTCAATAATATCCTGATAGCTTGGAAGTAAATCCATACGTCGTGATGGAAGATTTATTTCATAGCCTGATTCATTCTTAGAATAATCATAACCAAGGCGATCAAAGATTGATTCTATTTCTTCATCAGCTAGCTTTGTACCTAAAACCTTATTAATCTTATTAGCACTAACGCTTGTATGCTTCTGTGTATAAGGAGCCTCAATACCATTAACGCCCTTTAAAACAGTACCATTGGCATATTTTGCAAGTAAATATGCAGCATAATCAAGTGCTCTATTTACTCTTACATAGTCAATTGTTCTTTCAAAACGAGTTGATGATTCACTCTTAAGACCTAAGCGCTGCGAAGTCTTTCTAATTGAAAGTGGCTCAAAATAAGCAGCCTCTAGGACAACATTCTTAGTTTCAGAAGTGATTTCAGTTGAAGCACCACCCATTACACCGGCAACACATAAAGCCTCATTACCATTAGTAATAACAATATCGCCCTCACTAAGCTTACGCTCAACATCATCTAAGGTCTTAATTACTTCGCCTTCCTTAGCCTCACGAACAACAATGCTTGTCCCAAGCTTATCAGCATCAAAGCTGTGAAGTGGTTGACCAAGCTCCATTAAAACATAGTTTGTAATATCAACTACATTATTAATAGGACGAATTCCTGATGCAATAAGACGAGCCTTAATAAATTCAGGTGAAGATTTAATTTCAACATTTTCAATCTTTCTTGTTAAATATTTAGGGCACTTTGATGTTAAAACACTAACCTTAACATCATTTTCCTTTGAAGATTCCTCAAGACTAAACTTCTTTGGCTCTACCTTCTTATTTAAAGTAGCTGCTAGATCATAGGCAACACCCTCGATTGAAAGTAAATCTGAACGATTTGAAGTTAATTCAAGATCATAAACATAATCATCAAGTCCAAGGTAATGAAGAGGATTTTCACCAACAGGAGCATCCTCAGGAAGTAGATAAATACCATCCTTATAGGCTTCCTCAACAAACATTTCCTTAATACCAAGCTCTTGAAGTGAGCAACACATACCATTTGATTCAACGCCACGAATCTTAGATGGCTTAATCTTGAAATCGCCAGGTAATACAGCACCAGGAAGAGCCACGATAACCTTAGCTCCTTGCTTCATATTAGGTGCTCCACAAACGATTTGTGAAACAACACCTGGTTGAATTTCAATTTGACAAACATGTAGGTGGTCACTATCAGGATGATTTACACATTCCTTTACATAACCAATTGTCAAATTAGTATTTGTAGTAAGAGGATATGCCTCTTCAATTTCCGTCATATGGAAGGAAATTTGATTGAAAAGCTCATCTTTTGTATATCCGTCTAGATTAATATAATCCTTTAACCAGTTTGTAGAAACCTTCATCTTACTTTACCTCCTTAAATTGATGTAAAAAGCGTAGATCATTCGTATAGAAATTACGAATATCATCAATACCATACTTAAGCATAGCAACACGTTCAATACCAACACCAAAGGCAAATCCTTGAATATGCTCTGGGTCATAGCCTGACATTCTAAGTACATTATCATTAACCATACCTGCACCTAGAACCTCAATCCAACCAACACCCTTACATGTTGGACATCCCTTACCACCACAGCGGCTACATGAAACATCTACCTCAACAGATGGCTCAGTAAATGGGAAAAATGATGGACGAAGACGAATTTTATTGCTTTGACCAAACATCTTTTTCGCAATTTCAAGTAAGGCACCCTTTAAATTAGCAAGAGAAATATCCTCGCCTAAAACTAAACCCTCAAATTGCATAAATTGATGAGAGTGAGTTGCGTCATCCGCATCACGTCTATATACCTTACCAGGACATACAATTTTAATTGGAGCTCCACCCTTTTTCTCCATTGTACGAGCTTGTACAGGAGATGTTTGACTACGAAGTAAGTGCTCAGGATCAATATAGAAGGTATCCTGCATATCACGAGCAGGGTGTCCCTTAGGTAAATTTAGCTTTTCGAAGCAGTATTCATCTGTTTCAATTTCAGGACCCTCGGCAATTTCATAGCCCATACCGATAAATAAATCCTCAAGCTCCATAATCGTTTGATTTAAAGGATGAATTGATCCTACATTAGCCTTTAGGCCAGGAAGAGTAACATCAACTGTCTCATTTAAAAGACGAGCATTGATTTCAGCGTCATTTAGCTCTGCTAGCTTGGCGTCAAATGCATCAGAAAGCTCAGTCTTGTATTGGTTAGAAATCATACCAACCTCTTTACGCTCCTCAACTGTTAAATTACGCATATTAGCCATAATTTGTGCAAATGGTCCCTTTTTACCTAAAACATTTGCTTTTTCATTTGTTAATTCAATTTTGTTCTTAATTTCCTTAAGATTAGCCTTTACCTTATCTCTTAAGGCTTCAAGTTCTTCTTTGATTGCCATAATTTTGGCTCCTTTCTTTTCAAAATTTTATATTAAGCTTACCTTTATTTATTAATAAGCATTTAGCTTAGACAATAAAAAAAGTCGCCCCCAAATCCAAGGACGACATTATCGCGGTACCACCTTAGTTCAGTATTAAATACTGCCCTCAAATTCCTTAACGCGGAAAACGGACTTGATTAGAGTCATTCAAAAGTGAATTCAAATTACAAGCCTAAGAAGCTTTTCACCAGCCGCTTCCTCTCTTATAGCCTTAATAATCCTACTAGTCTTTATCATCATGTTTTTATCAACAAGACAATTATAACCAATTTAAAAAAATTAAGCAAGAGCTTTTTTAGTAATTAAGCCTTTAAAGCTATTTTAAATTACGAAGACCCTTAGGATAATGATTTTTTAAATGACCATTTGAAGCCTTAAAGCCACCAAGATATAAGCCATCAATTTCAATTACACCATAGCCATTTGAAACGGGAGCTTCAATTTCTTCACCAACTAAATATTTTAAAACACGAGAATCAGCCACATCAAGCTTTAAAATATTATTAAAATAACTACCTAAGGCCTTATAGAAATGATGATATGGTTCAAATCGACCCTTTATAACCTCACCTAGCTCAACACCATTAGTATTAACATTAAGCTTTGACATATCAACATTTGATACAGTAAGATAATAACGGTTTCCTATTTTTTTAATATCACCCTTAGGTATTTCTTTAAGATTATCCTTCATAAATTTTAAGACAATACGCACTTCATCGTTAAGCCTTGACTTATCATAGCGAACCTTAGAATAGGAATTAGATCTTTTTCTTAAAAGAGCCATATACTGACCCTCTCCTTTACCAGTAAAGGGATAAAATTTTAAGGTTTCCTTAATTTCCGCTTCCTTAGTAAATTTTTTTAAGATTGGATTAGCAGCTAAAACCTCATAGCCTAGCTCATTAACAAGGTAAGAAACTATATCCTCATCCTCTTCACGTGAAAATGTACAGGTTGAATAAATAAGAATACCATCCTTCTTAAGCATTTTATCCGCATCAGCTAAAATCTCATAATCTGCTTTAGCACAAGAGATTGGAAGCTCTCTTGTCCACTGTGCCATTGCTTCTTCATCTTTTCGCATCATGCCTTCACCTGAGCAAGGTGCATCAACTAAAATCACATCAAAAAAACCGGGAAATGTTGATGCTAAACGAGAAGGAGTTTCATTTAAAACAACGCAATTTTGATAGCCTAGGCGTTCAATATTACTAAATAAAATTTGACTTCTCTTCTTAGAAGGATCATTTGAATATAAAACGCCATTAGGAATTCTTGATAAGATTTGCGTTGACTTTCCTCCGGGAGCGGCACATAAATCAAGAACTATTTCATTACCATGAAACTGATACATATTTACAGGTGCCATGGCAGAAGGCTCTTGAAAATAAAAGGCTCCTAAATGATGATAAGGATGAGTACCATATTTTTCATCATCATTTAAATAATAGCCTTCACTATCATATTCAATTGGCTCTAAGGGCATTGCTAGATTTTTTGTAAATGTATCATAGTCAATTTTATTAAGACGAATACTTCTTGTAGGCTTTTTCTTATATTCCTCAAGCATTAAATTATATTCTTCCTTTGATAATGATTCTTCTAGGTATTTTAAAAATTCCTGATTCATGCTAAACCTCCTTGAAAAAAAAGAGCTTGCATAAAGCAGGCTCTTATTTATTTAATGAGAAATTACTTAACTTGAGTAAACTTAACTCCATCTCTTGTAACTTCAAGAATAGAGTCTCCAGCTTCAAGATTTAAAGCAGCAACTGCAGCCTTATAAGCATCTTCAAGCTTACCACAAACTGGTTGAACACCCCATGCTAATTGTAAAGAACGGCAATCGCTTCTTTCCTTTGTAGCAAAGAATACGTCAGTAGCTGGACGGTATTGAGAAATCTTGAATGCAAGCTCTTGATCTCCTTCAGCAACTACAGCAGCAACCTCGAAGTTATTAGCTACTTGAGCAACTGCAAGACCGATAGCATCAATTTCATTCTTCTCATTTGGATAAGAAAGAACATTGTCAATCATTAAATCATGATCGATATCATCTTCAGCTCTCTCATCAATCTTAGCCATGTAAGTTACAGCCTCAAGAGGATAATCTCCTTGAGCAGACTCACCAGAAAGCATTGTACCAGCTGTACCATCTAGTACAGCATTGTAAACGTCTGAAACCTCAGCACGTGTAGGTCTTGGATTTTGTTGCATAGAATCAAGCATTTGAGTTGCAGTAACAACGATCTTACCTGAAGCTTGTGCAAGATAAATCATTTCCTTTTGAATAGAAGGAAGGTCCCAAGCATCAACGTCAACACCTAGGTCTCCACGAGCAACCATTACACCATCAGATAGAGCAATGATTTCTTCCATGTTTGAAACACCCTCTTGGTTTTCAATCTTAGAAATAATCTTAATGTGATCATTATTCTTAGAAGCTAAGATATCACGGATATCCTTAATATCTTGAGGACGACGAATGAATGAAGCAGAAATGAAATCTACATCCTCATCACAGCCGAACTCGATATCATCCTTATCCTTTGGAGCGATATAATCCATGTTAAGGATTACTCCTGGAACATTACAGTTTCTCTTATTCTTAAGCTTACGAGAATTTTCAATACGACATACTAATTCATGGTTAGCTTCATCCTTCTCAGTAACTGTTAAAGTAAGGTTACCATCCTCGATAAGGATTCTTCCGCCAACAGAAATATCGTCATAAAGACCAGGATAAGAAATTGCAACCTTGTTTGCATCTCCAAGGAAAGAATAATCCATAGTAATACGGATTGTGTTGCCTTCAGTAAGCATAACAGGCTCATCATTCTTTAAATAACCAGTACGGATTTCTGGTCCCTTTGTATCAAGCATGATACCAATATTCCAGCCCTTTTCAGCATTTAAAGCCTTAACGTTCTTAATACGGAAGCCTTGCTCAACATGGTCACCATGAGAGAAGTTCATACGCATAACGTTCATTCCAGCATTAATAAGTGCCTCTAATTGGTCCTTTTGCTCTGAAGCTGGTCCAATTGTACATACCATTTTTGTCTTTTTCATAGTATTTCTCCTTTATTTTTAATTTATCATTAATTTTTAGGAATCCCTAAAAAATAATTCCAGGTGTAAAATTCATACCCTTTTTTATTATATCATAGTTTTTTCTTTAGACAATATTTTTAATCTTAATTTTTAACATTTTTTTTATTCTTTAGTTTTATCCTTTCCTATTAATATTAAAAAATATTACTAAAATGTAATTTTTTTGAAAATAAAAAATGCTTTTGTCAAGCTTAGTCTTGAATTATTATTTTTAAATCGATATAATAGAATTATCTTTAAAAATAGGAGAAAAATTATTATGAAGAATTTCAAAATAAAGAAAAAGGTAAAAATGTATTTATTTTTCCATATATAGATGATTTATCAAGACTTATGAAGGTAACTGATGTTTTAGTTACAAGAGCAGGAGCTACAACTCTTAGTGAAATAATGGTTACA
>URFB01000054.1 GCA_900547045.1 uncultured Mollicutes bacterium | reverse complement strand
ATAATTAGTGAAATAGCACTTCCACTATCGCTTACACTACGTCTTACTGGAAACTTACTTTCTGGTAGTGTTATATCTAAGCTTATTATCGGATCGGCTAAATGGTTCGCTATCCCATTTATGCCGTTTATAAATGGATACTTCGACTTAATGTCTGGAGTCATTCAAACATTTGTATTTATAATGTTAACAATAATCTTTACATCAATGAAGATTGATGATAGCGAAAAAATTTATGATTAATTAAGGAGAAAATAAAATGGAAATTTTAACAACAATTTTAACACAATTATTAAATGTAATTAACTTTCTTGCAACACATGAATCTGGTATGCAATTCTTAGGTGCAGGTATTGCCGTATTTACAGGAGTAGGTTCAGGTATTGGTGAAGGTATGGCTGCAGCAAAGGCTGTAGAAGCAGTAGGACGTCAACCTGAAGCTTCTGGTAAGATTACTGTTACAATGATTATCGGTCAAGCCGTTGCTGAAACAACAGGTCTTTATGGTCTAATCATTGCCATTATGTGTATGTCAAAGTAATAAGCAAAAATATAAAAAAATTAAGGAGACAAAATTATGAACATATTGGAGTTGAGCGATGTTCTTAACGAAATTTCTGAATTCGTTAATGGCTGCTTAGGACCTCTAGGTGCTGATGGTTTGTCAAATATTGCTACTTATGCTGTTGATTTAGGTGTTCAACTTTGTTCAACATTAATTATCTTTTTGCTTGTTAGATTCCTACTTTGGAAGCCAGTCACAAAGATGCTTGAGCAAAAGCGTGAAGAGGCTGATAGAGAATTAGAAGAGGCTCATGCAGCTAATGAAAATGCTAAGGCTATTGAGGCTAATCTTAAAAAGCAAATGGCTGATGCTCAAATTGAGGTTAAATCTATTTTAGATAGTGCTGAAATGGACGCAAATGCTAGACGCGATGAAATAATTAATCAAGCAAAGGCTGAGGCTAAACATCGTGTTAATGCTGCACAAATTGAAATTGATCAAGAAATCAAAAACAAACAACAAGAAATTCAAGAGATGATTGTTAATACTGCCTTTGAGGCAGCCTCAAAAATCCTTGAACATGAAGTAGATAAGGACAAATACCTTAAGGTTGTTAATGAAATTATAGAGGGGGCTTCTAAATAATGCTAGCGAAAGAATATGCGACCGCATTATTTGAACTAGCCTCTTCAAATAATATGCTTGATGAAATTATAAATCAATTTGATACATTAATGCTTGCCATTAATGAAAATGAAGATTTTATGAAGGTTTTAACATATCCTCGTATTTCATCTAAGCAGAAAAAAGAATGTATAAAAAATGTTTGTAAATCAATGAATGAGATTTTTGTTAATTTTCTATATGTTTTAATTGATAATAATCGTGTAGATAAAATTAAAGAAATTTATGAAGAATTTACAAATTTAGTTAATGAAAAAAATAATATACTTATTGTTAATGTTATATCAGCATCAAAGCTTTCTTCAAGTCAACTTAATGATCTTGAAATAAAGCTAGCAGAATACTTTGGCAAGAAGCATATTAGTATTAATCCTTTAATTGATGAGAAGCTTATTGGTGGTATTAAGGTTATTGCAAATGGTAAGTCAATTGACCTAAGCCTTAATAGTAAGCTTCAATCCTTAAAGGACAATATTTAATGAAAGGAAACAAGCTTTATGAGCAATATCAATTTATCTGAAATCTCAAGCTTAATTAAAAAACAAATAGAAGCTTATAAAGATGATATCAAAACAGAAACAATTGGTACTGTTGTTGAGGTTGGTGATGGTATCGCCATCGTTCATGGTCTTGATAAGGCTATGCAATCTGAACTATTAATTTTCCCTAATGATGTTTATGGAATGGTTCAAAACCTTGAGACAGATTCTGTTGGTGTTATTTTGCTTGGTGATTCTTCTTTAGTAAAAGAAGGAGACATTGTAAAATGCACTGGTAAAATTCTAAATGTTCCTGTTGGTGATAACTTTATTGGACGTGTAATCAATCCACTTGGTGCGCCAATTGATGGACTTGGTCCAATCGAATCAACTGGGTATCGTCCTATCGAGCAGAAGGCTACAGGTGTTATGCAACGTTCTAGCGTTAACACTCCCCTTCAAACTGGTATCAAGGTTCTAGATGCCCTAGTACCTATTGGTCGTGGTCAACGTGAGCTAATCATCGGAGACCGTCAAACAGGAAAGACAAGTATTGCTGTAGATACTATTCTTAACCAAAAGGGTAAGGATGTAATTTGTGTTTATGTTGCAATTGGACAAAAGGAGTCAACAGTAAACTCTGTATATGAAACATTAAAGAGCCATGATGCAATGAATTATTCAATTATTGTAAGTGCATCTGCATCAAATCCTGGTCCACTTCTATATTTAGCACCATATTCTGGTGTTTCTCTTGCAGAATATTTCATGTATCAGGGAAAGGATGTTTTGATTGTCTATGATGATCTTTCAAAGCATGCGGTAGCTTATCGTGAAATGTCCTTACTATTACACAGGCCACCTGGACGAGAGGCTTATCCAGGAGACGTATTCTACCTACATTCAAGATTACTTGAGCGTGCAGCTAAGCTATCTAAGGAATTAGGTGGAGGTTCAATTACTGCTCTTCCAATTATTGAAACACAAGCAGGAGATATTTCTGCTTATATTCCAACAAATGTAATTTCTATTACAGATGGTCAAATCTTCCTTCAATCAGATTATTTCTATAAAGGTATTAGACCAGCTATTAATGCCGGACTTTCTGTATCACGTGTTGGTGGTGCAGCTCAAACTAAGGCAGTTAAGAAGGTTTCAGGTACACTTCGTCTTGACTTAGCCTCTTATCGTGAGCTTGAATCATTCGCTCAATTTGGTTCTGATCTAGACGCTTCTACAAAGGCTCGTCTTGAGCGTGGTAAGCGTACAGTTGAGGTTTTAAAGCAAGGGCTTCATGAAACGATTCCATTTGAAAAGGAAGCAGTTATCCTTTATGCCTTAACTAAGGGATATCTTGATACAATTGAGCTTAATGATATCTTACGGTTTGAAACAGAGCTATATCGTTCAATGGATACAAATAAGCTTGGTCAAGAAATTAGTCAAATTATTCGTGAAACAAAAGCATTGCCAGATGATGCAAAGCTTGATGAATTCATTAAAAATGAAAAGCGTAAATTCATTTAAGGAGTGATAAAATGTCTAATTCCTTACATGAAGTAAAAACACGTATTGATTCAACTAAATCAACTGCTCAAACAACAAAGGCTATGTACATGGTTTCACAGTCTAAGGTTCGTCGTGCAGAAAAAGCATATAAGGATTATCAATCATTTATGAATAGTGTAGCCTCAATGGTTACGAGCGTTGTAACAAAGGCTGGTATGGATTATTCACATCCGCTTTTAAATAAGCGTGATGTAAAAAAGACCTGCTATTTAATCGTTACATCAGATAGAGGCCTTGCCGGAGCATATAATGCTAATACCTTTAAGGCTCTTGAACAGGTGCTTGAGGCTCATTATTCAAAGGATGAATTTATTGTTACATCAATTGGTCGTAAGGGATTTTCTTATATTGAACAAAAGGGATATCCTACAATTGACCACGAGCCTATCTTAGTTCGTGACGATGTAATGTTTGTTGATATTGTTCCTCTTGCAGAGAAGATTATCGATTTATACCTTGAGGGCTCAATCGATAGACTTGTTATAATTTATAATCATTATGTTAATAGCTTAACTCAAGAAATTAAGGAAACTGAGCTACTTCCTATTACTGCCCTAAATGGTGAGGTAAAGGATATTGATTATATTTATGAATCAGGAATGGAAAAAACCTTAGATATGATGCTACCAATGTATTTAGAGGATATGATTTATGGTATCATTCTAGATGCTAAAACCAGTGAGCATTCATCACGTATGAATTCAATGCGTAGTGCATCTGATACTGCAGATGAGGTAATTTCAAAATTACAATTATTATATAATAGAGCTCGTCAAAATGTTATTACTACAGAGTTAATTGATATTATTGGTGGAGCTAATGCTATAGGAGGTAAAGAATAATGGACGGTAAAATCGTTGAAGTAAAAGGTCCCGTTGTTGACGTTAAGTTCGAAGACGGAAACCTTCCCAAAATAAACGATGCCTTAAAGGTTAATGTTGATCCTAAGGATAACAATGGCGTTGGAATCAAATTAACACTTGAGGTTGCCCTTCATGTTGGAAATAAGGTTGTTCGTTGTATTGCGATGGATTCAACTGATGGTCTTGTAAGAGGAATGCCTGTTGAAAATACAGGAAATCCTATTAGTGTACCAGTTGGTGAAAAAACCTTAGGCCGTATGTTTAACGTACTAGGCGATCCAATTGATGGCGAAGGTATTGACGCTGATGTTAAGCGTATGCCTATTCACCGTGAAGCACCAAAGCTTGAAAATCTTTCTAATAACGTTGAAATTCTTGAAACAGGAATTAAGGTTATTGACTTA
This sequence comes from uncultured Mollicutes bacterium, assembly GCA_900547045.1. Taxonomy (GTDB): domain Bacteria; phylum Bacillota_I; class Bacilli_A; order Acholeplasmatales; family Anaeroplasmataceae; genus CAG-307. Next base: position 3,240 of record URFB01000054.1, on the reverse strand, counting down.
CTAGCCCCTTATATTAAGGGAGGTAAGATTGGTCTATTCGGTGGTGCCGGTGTAGGAAAAACAGTATTAATTCAGGAATTAATTCATAACGTTGCTCAAGAGCACGGTGGTATTTCTGTATTTACAGGTGTAGGAGAACGTACTCGTGAGGGTAATGACCTATATCATGAAATGAAGGAATCAGGAGTTATTGCTAAAACAGCAATGTGCTTTGGTCAAATGAATGAGCCACCTGGAGCTCGTATGAGAGTTGCTCTTACAGGTCTTACAATGGCTGAGCATTTCCGTGATGCTGAGCATCAGGATGTATTACTATTTATTGATAATATCTTCCGTTTCACACAGGCTGGTTCTGAGGTTTCTGCCTTACTAGGACGTATGCCTTCAGCCGTTGGTTATCAGCCAACACTTGCAACTGAAATGGGTAAGCTACAAGAGCGTATTACATCAACTAAGGATGGATCAATTACATCTATTCAAGCTGTATATGTTCCAGCCGATGACTATACAGACCCAGCTCCAGCTACAACATTCGCTCACCTAGATGCAACTACAAACCTATCTCGTAAGCTAACAGAGGAAGGTATTTATCCTGCCGTTGATCCATTAGCATCAACATCTCGTGCACTTTCACCTGAAATTGTTGGTAAGGAGCATTATGATGTAGCTCGTCGTGTTCAGCAATTAATTCAAAGATATAATGAATTACTTGATATTATCGCAATTCTTGGTATGGATGAATTATCAGAGGATGATAAGCTTGTTGTTAAGCGTGCAAGACGTGTTAAATTATTCTTATCACAAAATATGTTTATCGGTGGACAATTTACTGGAGTGCCTGGAGCATTCGTTCCTGTAAAGGAAACAATTCGAGGATTCAAGGAAATCCTTGATGGCAACTGTGATGACATGCCAGAGGAGGCATTCCGTCTAGTTGGTACAATTGATGATGCTAGAGCTAAGGCTCAACGTCTTGAGGAAGCTAATAAATAATGAAAATTAGTGTATCAACCCACCAAGGTAAATTATATGATGATGAGATAACCTATGCGGTTATAAAAAATGCAGATGGCGAATTTGCAATTATGAAAAATCACGTTCCGTTGGTTTGTGTTATTCCTGATGGATATATTAAATTAGTGGTTCCTGGACAAGAGCTTTATCTTGCAATTATTAATGGTATGCTTGAGTTTAAGGAAAACGTAATTACGGTTATTGCACAAGGCGCACATATTGGATACTCAAAGGAAAGCGCTCTTGAGCATTTACAAAGTGTTAGAAATGAACGTCTTGAATCAAATCGTAAGGCTAATATTGATTTCACCCAAAAGGAAAAAGAGCTTCTTGATAATATTCGTACAACGAAAGCAGGAAGCCTATAAACTTAATTTAAAAATGGTAAGTAACATTGGTTCTCTAAATTAATTGGTGTAGGTTTTAGTTTTAAACTATAAACAAATTGGTGTGGGAACTATAAACAAATCAGTGTAGTCTAAACTATAAAATAATAAGTGTACATAATAAATTGAAAAGGAGGAAATTATAATAAATCCTCCTTTTTTTGACTAGAAACATTATGTATTTTTAATTTATTTTCTAATATTATTCATTCTTTTTATAAGGCCCTCTCGCCTTAAACTTTCTTTTGTTTGTACTGCTTTTTCTTGTATATAAAATCGCTGAATCATCATTCATAACCCACATAATTCTATTACGCATTCTAGGGAAATTAGAAGAACCAAATGATAATCTTAAAATAGTTTTAATATCTCTATTAGATCTTTCTATTGGACCATTAGAAATCCTATAACCGTTGATTTGATTGAATGAGTTAATGATTTCTACACGCCAATTTTTTAGTAATTTCCAAAAAGGAATATATTCAGTTATTTGTGATGTTTGAAATTTATATATTATTTCATCCAGCCATGCTTCACAAGTATTTAGTTTGGCAGAAGAATTAAAATTTAAATATTCCTCTTTCAATTCATAAGCTAGTTTTAATGTATCATCAAGAGATAACATGTAGTCAATTATTTGACGGAAAGAAAGATGCATATTAGATTTTTTAATTTTAATAATTTTATGACTTAATTTGGATTGATCTTTATGAAGAATTTTCCAATATTTTTTATATAACCAGTAATAATTAGAATTTTCACTCTTTAATTTTTCGTATCGTTTCATAACCCGTATTCTAATTTTTCTAAAACACTCCATAAGGTTTTTAATGACATGAAATGAATCAGCACATACTTTTGCATTAGGAAAGTATTTCTGAGCTATTAAACGATAATTATCGTATAAATCCATAGAAAAATATTGAACTTTGTTCCTTTCTTCTTTAGGAATTTTATCAAAATATTTTTCTAGAGCGTCTTTTCTACGTGAATCTAAAACATCTAAAATTTTATGTAATTGAGGAGAATAAAGGATAAAGCAAAATTTGTGTTTTGTAAGTTTAGAAGCATATACCTCATCAACACAAATTACTTGAGTTAATGGTCCTCTAGAAATATCGACCTTCCTATCAAAAAGGTCAATTACATAAGTTGGTGATACATCAAATGCTTTAGCAACAAAAGTATAATTTGTATTTATATCTTTTAAAGTTTGAAGGATTTTAATGTCCTTTTGAACTGTAATTCTTTTTTTAGATTCAACAAATGGATTATTTTCCTGAAAAAAGTGATTACAGTTTTTACAAATAAATCGTTTACGTTGCCAAATTAATGTGATGTTATTTTCAATTGTATTAGCAAATTGTAATGTTCGCTTTATTGAACCTCTTGAAATAACATTGTTAGAACCACAATTTGGACAACAAGTTTTTTCATCTTTTTTTAAATAAATATTTATGATATGATTATTGTTGGTTTCGTTATATGATTCATATGATTTTTCACAATCTATGTTCATATAAGCTAAACCTAATCTTTTTAGGGCTTCAAAGTCCATAATAAAACTCCTTTTGTAATAATGTTTCTAAGCAATTCTATTATACATAAAGGAGTTCTTTTTTTATTTTAAAAAGAGAAGATAGGGGGACACATTCCCCCTAATCCCCTTTGAAATATCTACACTTATTAATTTAAAGATTAACCTACGCTTCATAGTTTATAGTCTATACCCCCTACACCTTAAAATTTAGTATAGCTAATTCATAGCCTTTTATTCTCATATGTAGTAGATGGCCAGCATCATATTCTTCAACAAATCCAGGAAATCCTGCAACATATA
>URFB01000053.1 GCA_900547045.1 uncultured Mollicutes bacterium | reverse complement strand
AAATGTTGTAAAAATGGTAGTAGTATTTATAATATCTTATATTATTTGTTCCATTATTACTAAAGCATTGGAAATTCATTTTAATTTAAATCCTTCAGGATATCTTACTAATCAAATTACATGGGGAAAAGTCCCAATATCTGAAAGTATTAATAATATAAAAAATTATATAAAGGAAGGAGAATATTAAATCCTTAAAACAAGAGATTTTCTTAAATCTTAAAAATCTCAATATAAAGCCCATAAGATAGCCATAGCCTAAATTTATAATTAATAGAAGATATTCCATTAAGCAAATAGCTTCTTGAAGAAGGATTCCTTAGTCTTCAAAGCTTTAAATTCAAGGCTATAAATTTCTCCTTCAAGCTCTACGTTATTCATTTCATTATTTGTTTTGACAAGTGTTAAATTATTCCCTTTAATTGTAAGAGGTGTATTTTCAAGCTCTAAAATAGCTTCAGTAGCGGTTATTTCCTTAATTTTTTTAACACCACCAACTGTAATAGCTTTAGTACTGGACATTTTTATTTCCACAATATCACCAGTTAATTATATGCTAAAGGCTTAATAATATGAAAAAAGGTAAGCATTTGCTTACCCCAATTTTTATATCAATTATGCTTTGTTTTCAGAACCAAGAACAGTCTTGATCTTATAAACTACCATATCATGAACAGCCTGACGAGCATCTGTTAAATATTGACGTGGGTCAAAATGATCAGGGTGCTCAACAAGGTGCTTTCTTACCATAGCCGTGCAGGCAAGACGAATATCAGAATCAATATTAATCTTACATACAGCCATTGTCGCAGCCTTTCTTAGCATTTCCTCAGGAACGCCGATAGCGTTTGGCATCTTTCCGCCATTTTCCTCAAGAATACGTACATATTCCTGAACAACAGAAGAAGCTCCGTGTAAAACGATTGGGAAGTTAGGAAGACGACGTGCAACCTCCTCAAGGATATCAAAGCGAAGCTGTGGCTTTGTACCTGGCTTAAACTTGAAGGCACCATGGCTTGTACCAATGGCGATTGCAAGGGAATCAACACCAGTTTCCTTAACGAATCTTTCTACATCATCAGGATTTGTATAGCTTGAATCCTCTGCAGAAACATTTACATGCTCCTCAACACCGGCTAAACGACCAAGCTCACCCTCAACTGTAACATAAGGAACGTGATTATGAGCATATTCACATACCTTCTTTGTAAGGGCGATATTTTCCTCAAGGCTTAGAGAAGAACCATCAATCATAACTGATGTAAATCCTCCATCAATACAATCCTTGCAGGTTTCGAATGTATCACCATGGTCTAGGTGTAGCGCAATAGGAATATTTGAATCCTCTACGGCAGCCTCTACCATTTTCTTCAAATAAATAGGCTTTGCATATTTTCTAGCACCTCTTGAAACCTGTAAAATTACAGGGCTATGTAATTCATTACATGCATCAATAATTCCTTGAATTTGTTCCATATTGTTGATATTGAAGGCACCAATTGCATAATGACCATCATATGCTTTTTTAAACATTTCTCTAGTATCTACTAGTGGCATAATAAACTCACTCCTTTTATGCTTAAATTATACTACAATGTAAGGGTTATTTAAAGTATTTAAGTTAGTTTAAGTTAATTAAATTATCTAAAATCGCCTTTTTTAAGGCCTCATAGGCCTCTTTATTAATTCTTTTATTTACTACATCAGACTCCATTATGTTAATAGCCTCCGTGCAGGAATAGGCATCCCGATAGCTTCTTTTAGTCGTAAGGGCATCAAATATATCCGCTACAGCTATTATTTGGCTTTCTATAGGAATTTCATTTTTCTTAAGGCCCTTAGGGTAGCCTGATCCATCGAGCTTTTCATGGTGACAGGAAGCAATATAGGCAATTTCCTCCCCAAGAATAGGCTTAATAATCTCATAGCTATAGATAGGATGCATCTTCATTATTTCAAATTCATCAGGGCTTAGGGCAGAATCCTTGTGAACAATTTCGGGTGTGATTTTAATTTTTCCAATATCGTGGTAGGATGCTGCATAATTTAAATTATTGGAGTTAATCCTAAGACCCATTTCCTCAAGAATAATTAAGGCATATTTACCAACTCTGTAGTTGTGTCCCTTTAAATAATCGTCCATTTTTTCAAGATGATCAATTTGCTTAGAAAGCTCATCGGTTTTAAGGTTAATTTCGGATTTAAAGGGACATAGATATAATAAAGAAATTTCATCAAGGGCGTAAATGTTAAAGCCTTGGGATGTATTTATTTCTAAAAGCTCAAAGGCCTTTAGGACTATTTTTTTGTTATCAACGAAAAACTCACAGCTTCCCTTTAAAAGAAAATATAAGAGCTTAACCTCATCCTCACCATCTAAATTTATATGAAGTGAATGCCCCTTAAATAGGTGATAATATTCAAGTGAAAAGCTATTATCATCAAATAAGGATAGAGCCTCAACCTTGTCACTTGAAAATTCCTTTTTAAAGCTTTTAATACAATGCATAAAACCACCCTCTTTATTTTATATTATATAAGAATATTATAGAAGAATAAAATATATTCTACAATAAAAAAGGAGCAATTTTTTATTGCTCCTCAACTAGCTTTTCTTCAATTAGCTCATACATTAAGCATGCATCAGCCTTTTTGATTGTTTCGTTAGTATTTAAAACCTTAACCTTAACCTGCTTATTACCAAATAGGATTGTAATAATATCGCCAATTTTAACAACATAAGAGGGTTTAACCTGCTTATCATTGACTAAAATACGCTCCCCAGAGGTAGCCTCTTTAGCAAGAGTACGGCGTTTAATAATACGGCTTACCTTAAGATATTTATCGATTCTCATTTTCTGAGCTTTCTTTCTTTTCCTCAGATGTATTATCTAATTCTGTCTTTTCTTCTGTATTTAAAGAAGAAATATCAGTTGTAGAAGAGCTAGAATCTAATGCCTCTTTGTCATTTGTGGCTGTGCTTGTATCATCACTCTTTACAGTTGAATCCTCATAGACATAAACGGGCTTGCCATCAACTAAAACAGGATCAGCTTTATGCTTTTTATCATACCAATCAAGATGACCGGTTGAATTAATCTCATCAATATCAGACTTTGTTAATGTTTCAATACGCTTTAGATATTCAGCGATAGTGCTTAATAGAGTCTTATTTTCATTAATGCACTTAGTAGCTTGCTCGTAACAAGATTCAATAATCTTTCTTGTTTCACGGTCAATTTCAAGAGCTACCTGCTCAGAGAAGTTTTTATCCTTAACATAATCACGACCAAGGAAAACAGAGCCATTAGGCTGCTCATATTGAACAGGACCTAAATCTGACATACCATATTCAGTAACCATTGCACGAGCAATTTTAGTTGCGTTTTGGAAGTCATTAGATGCACCAGTTGAAACCTCATTAAACATAATTTCCTCAGCTACACGTCCACCTAGGTATCCAGTAATACGAGCAGTTAAAGAAGATTTAGTTTCAAGATATGTTTCCTCCTCAGGAAGCATTAGGTTATAGCCACCAGCTTGACCACGAGGAATAATAGTAACCTTTTGAACAACATTTGATTTTTCAAGCTTTAATCCGATAACAGCGTGACCAGCCTCATGATAAGCAACAACATTCTTTTCACGAGGTGTTATAACACGGCTCTTTTTAGCAGGACCCATCATAACACGGTCAGTAGCCTCATCAATATCAAACTTATTGATAACCTTACGATTATCTCTTGCGGCTAGAAGAGCTGCTTCATTTAGTAAATTCTCAATATCTGCACCACTAAATCCTGGGATTCGGTGAGCAATTTCTTCAAACTTAACGTCAGGGGCAAATTTCTTATTTCTTGCATGAACCTTTAATATCGCAACACGACCATTAACATCAGGATTAGAAATAGTAATTTGACGGTCAAAACGACCTGGACGAAGAAGGGCAGGGTCTAGTACATCTGGTCTGTTTGTCGCAGCCATAATGATAATACCCTGGTTAACTGTAAATCCATCCATTTCAACTAGTAATTGGTTAAGTGTTTGCTCACGCTCATCGTGACCTCCACCAATACCAGCACCACGTTGACGACCAACAGCATCAATTTCATCGATAAAGATAATACAAGGAGCATTTTCCTTCGCATCCTTAAATAGGTCACGAACACGAGATGCACCAACACCTACGAACATTTCAACGAAATCAGAACCGGAAATAGAGAAGAAAGGAACACCAGCCTCACCGGCTACGGCCTTGGCAAGTAATGTTTTACCAGTACCGGGAGAACCACAAAGTAAGACACCCTTAGGAATACGAGCACCAATTTCAACATACTTACGAGGATTTTTAAGGAAGTCTACAACCTCAACAAGCTCTTCCTTTTCCTCATCACATCCCGCTACATCATTGAAGGTAACGGTTTTTCCACGAGCCATTCTAGCACGATTCTTACCAAAGTCAAAGGCTTGACGATTTCCACCACCGCTTTTCATCATAACAATGAAGAAAATAATAAGAATTAGTAATGGAAGGAAGTTAATTAGAATTGACCAGAAGCTTGTAGAAGCCTTCTCTAATACAACAGGAGCTACACTAGCAATTGACTCGTATTGACCCTGCGTAACATTACAAGTAAAGTAATAAGAAATACCCTTATCATTTTCAGAAGCCTTCTCAGTAATCTTACCTCTTAGAGTTAAATTACCACTATTTGATTCACCCATTGGCTTAGCTACTACATCAGAGTAGCTAATAACCATCGTAGAATCCTCATCAATTATCTTACCAGTAAATGGAGATTTAATATTTCCATCTTTATCACGAAGTGGAGATGCTTCAGATATAACATCCTTATATGTTGAATGCTTTAGGATATATTCAATCTTTTGCGATTCAATATATTGATAAGAAGTACCTGTTAAATTTCTAATTAAAAGAAAGCCTAAAGCGAAAATAATGATAATCGCAATTAGAATTTGGTAATCAGGTCTTTTACGCTTCATACCAGGTCTTTGGGGATTTTGATTGTTATTATTGTTTTGATTATTATCCATAATTACCTCCTATATTATTTTTCGTAAACTTCTCTTTTTAATATACCAATATATGGAAGATTGCGGTATAAGCCATTATAGTCAAGACCATAGCCTACAACGAATTCCTTTGGTACAATCAAACCAGCATAATCAGCCTTAAGATCAACCTTACGTCCCTCAGGCTTATCAAGTAAGCAAACAGTTTTAATTGACTTGACATGTCTTTCCTTAAAAAGATTAGTAATATTTAAAAGTGTAACACCAGTATCAATAATATCGTCTACGATAATTACATCACGTCCTCTTACATCAGTTTCAATATCCTTTTTAATAGTAATAGAACCAGTAGAAGACATTCCGTCATAGCTTGAAACTGACATATAATCAATTGACATATATGTATTTATGTGCTTAATTAAATCCGACATAAAAGGCTGGCAACCCTTTAATAGACCGATTACAATAGGCGTTTTTCCCTTGTAATCATTCGTTATTTTCTTACCAAGACGTGCGCATATTTCATCGATTTCCTTAGCAGAAACAATAACCTTTAAAATATCATTTTCCATCATAACACCTCATAAACTAGATAGATATCACCAGAAGACTTCATTTGCGTTAGTCTTTTGGATTTGGCATAACCAACAACCCATAGGATTTCACCATTATTTTCAAGAATAAGAGCCTTATCTCTTTGTTCCTTAGTAAGATGTAAATCCATAAAAAGTTTTTTAATTTTTTTATGACCATAGGTCATTTCAATTGTATCTCCATCCTGCCTATTTCTAATTATAAGAGGAAATACTAAGTCATTATAGCATAATTTTATATAATTTGCACTTGAATTGGCTAAGTTTTTTGTGAAATAAAAACGGAAATTTTGGGTCGAAATCACATTATTTTCATACAATTTATGGTAATTTTGCTTTGGATTCTCCCTAGTCTCGATAAAAGCCTTGTTATAACGCTTTTTAAAAAGAAGCCCACCCTTAAGGCTAATGTCAGCCTGTGGATCTTTATCCATTATATTTGTAAGAATTAAATTGATAAGATTATAGCTACGCTCAATTTCTCTTTTTTCAAGCAAAAGTGAAATTATATCCTTTTTAATTGCGATATCAAGCTCTTTAAAGCTTGGAATATCAATGATATCCTGATGATCATTTAAATAGGAAATTGATATGCTTCTAATAAAAGAGAAGGCCTCATGCATCATGGAAGAATAATTATAAAGCTCAGCTAAAAGACTTGGATTTTCCTCCTCCATTAAAGGAAGAATATGATGTCTAATTCTATTCCTTCTAAATTCATCCTCACTATTTGAGGAATCCTCATAAAAGCTTAGCATATTGTTTTCCTGATATTCCTTAATTTCTTTTTTTGTTGCACACATTAGTGGCCTTACAATAGTAATATTATTCCTTTTTTGCTTAATGTTTATACCACCGTATCCATATAAATTAGAGCCACGAATAAGATTTAACAGAATTGTTTCGGCATTATCATTTAAATGATGAGCAGTTGCGATATATTTAGCATTATATTTGTTGGCAACTGACATAAAAAAATCATATCTTTTGTTGTGAGCATCGGCGTGAAAGTTTTGATTATAGTCTTCAACTAGATGCATTACCTCATATTTGATATTAAGCCTTAAAGCCAGAGCAATGGCTTCCTTTTCTTCAATTTCTGATTGTGCACGATGCTTATGATTAACATGGGCAATAATAACCTCATAGCCAAGCTTAATTAAAACATCAAGCAAAACACGAGAATCAACACCATATGAGAAGGCTAAAACAATTTTAGCTTTAGGTTCAATTAAATCATTTTCTTTAATAAAGTTTTTAACCTCATTAAGCATTAAAATCACTTCCATTTTGGCTTAATTATAGCATAGATATATTTTCAATTGCTAATAAATAGACAAAAAAACATAAAATAATATATTTAAATAAATAGATTTTATGATTTGGAGGATTTTTATGAATATCATTAAGCAAATATATTGTAGGTTTTATCAATTTATTCTCCATTTAGCTTATCCTTTGATTATAACGGGGAAAAATATTTTTAAGAGAGAACTATGTAATGAGCTTATAGCTTCAATTGATAACGAACAAATTAAGTATTCGCTTTTCAGTATATTCAGTATTAACTCCTGATTTAATTAAGAATTTACCTGCATCATTAGAGCTCAAACAGGGATGGATGCCTTAACACATGCAATTGAGGCTAATATTGGACGTAGTGGAAACAAAAAAACGTGATGATGCTTTAGAAGCTTCAAAATTAATTTTGAATAATTTTTATAATGCTTATACCAAAAATGATAGCAGGTCAAGGAAGAATATGCTATATGCTTCATATCTTGCAGGGTGGGCCTTTTCTAAAGCAAATGGCCTTTTATGCCAACAAAGAGGCTAATCCATTATATCCAGTGCCTGAGCTATGGAGCTATAGGAAGCTTGTTAAAATATATTATAAAATAGGAAAAATAGATAATGATGAAACTATGGCTTGATTATGTCGTTTATTTATCATATGAAAATATGGAAAGTAATGGTAATTTAATAAAATCCATTAATACTAGGATAAAAATCGATGAAAATGAATGTAAATGATTATGAGACTATATTCTCATTGCAGTAGGTGAGGTTATTTTAATTGCAGCGGGCGGTTTCTTCAATTATAGTTATTATAAGAAAGCATAAAAAGGCATTAGCAATTTAATATTTTAAAATTCATATTAGAAGGTAAAAGGTCTGTGAAAGCTATTTTTCACGGCCCGTTTAATAAAAATAACGAAAATAAAACGAAGAAATGTGGCGTAAATGAAAAAAATAATACAAATATATGCTATAGTAAAATGTTTTGAAAGAAATATTGATAAAACATATGATTAGGTTGATATTGTTTGGATGGGAGTGGGAGTAATAAAACTAACCGATATATAAAAATGGACGTT
>URFB01000052.1 GCA_900547045.1 uncultured Mollicutes bacterium | reverse complement strand
TTGCTAATGGGCTTTTATATGAGGTATTTAGCCTGTATAAAGAGGGAATTACGCCTAATGCGATTGGTTATAAGGAGCTTATTCCCTTCTTTAATAAAGAAATAACACTTGAAACAGCAACCGATAATATTAAGCTTAATTCCAGACATTTAGCTAAAAGACAAATGACTTGGTTCAAAACCCAAATGGATACACATTTTTATGAGGTTAATTTAGATAATATTGAACAGACAATTGATACAATTTATCATGATTTAAAGGAGTTTTTAAAATGAAGTATTATTTAATCGGACTCCCTGGTAGTGGCAAATCAACCATTGGTCGTGAGCTTGCCCACGAATTGAATTTTAAATTTGTCGATACTGATCGTTTAATTGAAAAAAAATATGGTAATATTTCTAAAATATTTAAGGAGCATGGTGAGTCCTATTTTAGAGATATTGAAACCGAAACCCTTAAGGGCCTAATGGATCTTGATGATGTGGTTATTTCCTGTGGTGGCGGAATTGTTGAAAGAGAAATTAACAAGGAATACATGAATGGGATTGTTGTTTATCTTGATGCATCCTTAAAGGAAATTAATAATCGTTTAACTAATGATAGTTCAAGACCTTTAATGGCGACTAATTCGGTTATGGATTTATATAAAAGACGTCATCAAAAGTATGATAGCTTTAAAAGCTTTAGAATTAAAAATCAAATTATTTCTAAGGCGATAAAGGATATTAAAAAGGAGACTCTAAAGCGATGCAAAAAAAACAAATTTTAGTTATAAATGGTCCTAATTTAAATATGCTGGGTAAAAGAAATAAGGATCATTATGGTACTAAGACCTTAAATGATATTTATCAAATGATGGAAGAAATTGGGGATTTTGATTATTCCTTTTTCCAGTCAAATCACGAGGGTGCGATTATTGACCGTATTCAGGAATTGAATTATGATGCCATTATTATTAATGCTGGTGCCTATACCCATACCTCAGTCGCAATTCATGATGCGCTTGAGATTTTTAATGGACCTAAGGTTGAGGTTCATCTTTCTGATGTTGATAACCGTGAGGATTTTAGAAAGGTAAACTTTATTAGAAGCGTTTGCTCATATACTATTACTAATATGAAGGAGCAGGGCTATATCGAAGCTATCAAATATTTACAAAAATACTTTGGTATGATATAATTAAAATTAATGAAATTTTATTTCATTTGGAGGAGCTTATGATTAATGTTAATGATTTAAAGAATGGTACAGTTATTGAATACGATGGCAAGCTTTGCCAAATTATCGAATTCATGCATGTGCTTCAAAATAAAGTGGCTTATGTACGTGTAAAGATGAAGGACCTACGTACAGGTGCTCGTATTGAAACAGCTCTAAAGGGCTCTGATCAAAAATTTAAGCTTTGCTTAATTGATAGACGTAACATGCAATACATTTTTAATTCAGGGGATACATATACATTTATGGATAATGAAACATATGAGCAGATTGAAATTCCTACAACGCACCTTGAGTGGGAAAAGAATTTCCTACAGGAGGGTATGAATTGTGATGTAATGCTTTATGAAAATGAGGTATTAACTATTGAACTACCTGATAAGGTTGAATGCGTTGTTACTCAATGTGACCCTGCAGTAAGAGGAGATACTAAGACTAGTGCCCTTAAGGATGTCTTCCTTGAAAGTGGCTTCTTAGTAAAGGTTCCTATGTTCATTGAGCAGGATGAAAAAATTATTGTATCTACTAAAACAGGCGAATATGCCGGTCGTGCATAGTATATACTAAGGTCAAGAATATATTTTATAAGGAGATGAATTAACTATTTTAAGCTAAAATGCTTTTCTGGTCTTGACACTATAAGAAAAGGATTGCTTAAATAGCAAATATTTTGGACATACAATCGTCAGTACAATCACTTACAGTTCCGTCGGCGAACTTACTTGCCATTAATGGCGGATTACTTGCATTATTAATTATTTTAGTTTTATTTTCTGCTTTTTTCTCAATGACAGAAACGGTTTTCGCATCTATATCAGAAGCGAAAATTAAAAATTATGTTGAAGAAAGAAGAACAGGTGCTAAAAAGGCTCTTTATTGTGTTGAGCATTTTGACCGCACGCTTACAACCCTACTTGTTGGTAATAATATTGTAAATACAGCCCTTTCTACCTTCGCCCTTACCTTCTTTATGGGCTTTATTAAAACGGGTAATTTGGAGCTTATTTCAACGGCTATTATTACAATTGTTCTTTTAATTTTTGGAGAAATTACCCCTAAAACCATAGGTAAAAAATATAATGATAGGCTTGTTTTATTTTTAGCCCCAATTATTTATGTAATAAGCTATATTTTATTCCCAATTTCGATTATTTTTATGGGAGTTCAAAAGCTTTTTACAGGTAAAAAGAATACTGATTCGCAGGTAAATGAATCTGAGCTTGAAACAATTCTTGATACAATGGTTGAGGATGGAGAAATTGAAGATGATGAGCACGAATATATTAAAAATGTCTTTGATTTAAATGACCGTACCGTTGAGGAAATAATGATTCCTCGTGTTGATATGGTCGCTATTGAGGATACAGCTTCAATTGAAGATGTTAAAAATATTTTTATTCGTGAGCAATATTCACGTATTCCCGTATATCATGAGGATAAGGACCATATAATTGGTATTGTTTATGAACGTGATTTCTTTGAGGCTATGGCTAAGAATATTGAGCTTAAGAATGTTAAGCAATTAATGCGTAATGTTTTATTTGTAAATAAAAAGATGACAGTTGATGCTTTAATTAAAACGCTCCAGGAATCTAAAACACACATGGCTATTGTTTCAGGTGAGTATAATGATACCCTTGGCCTTGTAACAATGGAGGATGCGCTTGAGGAAATTGTTGGCGAAATTTATGATGAGCATGATGAGGGTTCAGTTAAGCAAAAACTAATAACTAAAATAAATGATAATACATATATGGTTGATGGAGATATGTTTGTTAGCGATATGTTCGAGGAAATCGGTCTTGGAGAGGCTCCTGAGGGGGCATCTAAGCTTTCTACCTGGATGTTTGAGTCACAGGAGGATTTACCTAAGATTGGTGATAAAATGACTTATATTTCTTGCTTCACAGATCAAAATGAAGAAGGCGAATATGAGGATTATGCAAAGAAGATTATTCTTGAAATTGTTGAGGTTGACGACAGACGTATTGAAACAGTAAAGGTTACAGTTTCAGATGCAACTGAAGAAGAGGTTGAGCAATTTGAGGAAAGTAAAGAGGATGAATAGTCCTCTTTTTTTATAATTAAATTAAGATTTATTTCATATCATTAATGGTGATATTTTGAAAAAATGCTTATTTTTATTAAATACTTTAGCTTTGTTACTTGCATTACCAAGTATTGTACTTGCCAAAAATGCTAGTTCATATATTGTATATGATGTTAAAAAGGAGCTTGTAATTGAGGGTAAGGGCTATGATGAGCCATCCTTAATCGCATCTACAACGAAAATTTTAACGGCTAAAGTAAAAATTTAAAAAAGAAAATTTTGTTATATGAGCTTGTTAAAATAACAGAAGAGGATACGAAAATAGAGGGCTCTAAGGTTTATTTAGGCTTAAATGAGCATTTTACAGTTCTAGAGCTATTATATGGCCTTATGCTAAGAAGTGGTAATGATTGTGCAAATGCCCTTGCAAGAAGCTATAAGAATGGCTATGAGGCATTTATAAGGCTTATGAATGATAAGTGTAAGGAGCTAGGATTAACTAATAGTGTTTTTGAAAACCCTACAGGCCTTGATTCGGATAATGCTAATTATTCTACTGCCTATGATATGGCTCGTCTCATGGCCTATGCGATGAAAAATGAATACTTTTATACAGTCGCAAGCACCCACGAAATAAAAATAAGATCCATGGAGGGAACTACTTTTTATTTAAAGAATAAGGATAAATCAATTTTAACTGATGAGCGTTTTATTGCCGGAAAAACCGGCTTTACAATTAAGTCAAAACGCGTTTTAGTAAATTATGCCTCAATAGATGGCTTAGATTTAGTGATAGTAACGATAAATGATCCAAATGATTGGCAAAATCATAAAAGATATTTAGAAAATGCTCTTAGCCTGAAGTTTAAGCTTGTTTTAAGAAAAGGAATTTATTATATAAATGGTTCAGATTATAAAATAGAACTTAAGGAAGATATATACGCATATGCAAGTAATTTGAGCTATGTAATTGATTCTAAAAGAAAAATGCTATATTTATATGATGGTGAATTAAAAATTAAAGCTTTAAGTGTTGAATTAGCCAAGATTGCGGAAGGTTGATTTCTTTTATATATTCTTTATTGTTTTAAATCTATTGATTAAATAATCAAAAATTATAGTATAATACATATGATATGTACTAATTAATATGTGAAGATTTAGATATTGTATATAGTATAATGAAATTGAGCCATTTGAAAGAAAATCCTTAATAGAAAGCTGAGCCACTTATGATAAATATTATGGACAAAAGCCAAGCACTCTTCCAAATAATTTGTAAAGAATATGGTATATAAATTGTTATGACGCCAGCTAATTTACGCAGGTGATATGGATTAAACGTAAATATGCTTGCTATAAGGTTACTTTGGGAAAAAATAGAGCCGTATAATGAAAAAGGCATTCAAGCTATTTTAGATATAGCTGAAGTATCTCGAAAAAGAATTAAATATGCAAATGTCTGATTAAGCACTCCGTAGCGGGTGCTTTTATTAAGCTTAGTTAGCTTATTATTACATTAAAATTATAAAAGCTTAATATTATTTATTTTAATAAATTTAAATGCTTTCTAGTAAAATAAGCTTTATTATGCTAAGATAATATCAAGGTGAGATAATATGAAATATGCAAATATTAAAAAAAATGATATAGCAAATGGTCCTGGTGTTAGAGTATCTCTTTTTGTTTCGGGATGTAGACACCACTGCAAGGGCTGCTTTAATGAAATAGCTTGGAGCTTTAATTATGGAAATGATTTTACAAGTGAGGTAGAAAAGGAAATAATTGAGGCCTTAAGCCCCGATTATATTGCAGGTCTTACAGTTTTAGGTGGTGAGCCTTTCGAGCCTGAAAATCAAAAGGGCTTAGTTGACTTTTTAAAGAAGGTCAAAGAGCTATATCCTAATAAAACAATCTGGGTTTATACAGGCTTTATACTAGATAAAGAAATATTAGGTCCATCAAGAGCTAATTGCCAATCTACTAAGGAACTTTTAGGATTAATTGATGTTTTAGTTGATGGACGCTTTGAGGAGGATAAGAAGGATATTGCCTTAATATTTAAAGGTTCATCAAATCAAAGAATAATTGATATGAAAAAGACGCTAGAAGAAGCTAGGATTGTTTTTAATCCTTTAAATGATAAGAAAAGCTATTAATTTATAAAAAAATTAATTTTTTTAAAAAAGGGCTTATTTTAATACTAAATAAGCTTTTTTTGATACAAAAAATACTTATTATAAAATATTAGCTTGATATTTTCATTCTACTTGCTTAAATTGGATAAAATGGCTTATCTAAGCCATTATTGACATAAAAAGTATTAAATGCTAAATTATATTTTAGGTGATATAATGGATAAATATGAAGCATTAAAAAAATATTTTGGCTACGATGAATTTAGAGGAATTCAAGCTGAATGCATTGATTCAATTCTAGCTGGTAATGATACGATTTGTGTTATGTCTACAGGTGGTGGAAAATCAATTACCTTTCAAATCCCAGGCTTAATTTTAGATGGCCTTACTCTTGTTATTTCTCCTTTGATTTCACTTATGAATGATCAGGTTTTAAATCTTAAAAAAATTAATGTATCAGCCGGGACTATTAATTCCAACACCGATGAGGAAGAAGCTAAGAAGGTAAGCCAAACTCTACATGATGGGAATCTTAAGTTTTTATATCTGTCACCAGAAAGATTATCCAATCCTAAATATGAAAAGCTTATTCTTGAGGCTAATATTTCTCAGCTAGTGCTTGATGAATCCCATTGCTTAAGCCAATGGGGTCATGATTTTAGACCTAGCTATTTTAAAATTATTGATTTTATTGATAAGCTTAAGCATAGACCAATTGTTTCTTGCTTTACTGCTACAGCCGACGATGCCGTTATTAATGATATTAAGAAGGGCTTAAGAATTGAGCCTAAGGTTTTTAAATCAAGCTTTGATAGGCCAATGCTTTATTATGAAACCATAAGATCTAATGATAAGCTTAATTTTACCTTAAGCTTTATAAAAAAGCATAGTGATGTTGCTGGAATTGTTTATACGCTTACAAGAAAAAATACTGAGCATTTATATAAGCTTTTTAAGGAGCAGGGCTTTAAAGTATCAATGTATCATGGTGGGCTTGAGGATGATGAAAAGCGAAAAAATCAAAATGAATTTTTATCGGGTCAAACAATGCTAATGGTCGCGACCAATTCCTTTGGACTTGGAATTGACCATAAATCGGTAAGATATGTAATTAATTATGATCTTCCAGAATCAATCGAGGATCTTGCCCAGCAACAGGGAAGATGCTCAAGAGATGGAAAAAGAGGAGTATGTATTTTACTTTACAATGAAAAGGATCTTTATATAAATGAATATTTTATTAATCAGCTTGAGGATAATACTGATTTATCTCGAGAAGAAATTAAAAGTCTTAAGCGTCTAAAAAGAGAAAAATTAAATGATGTTATTAGCTATGCTACAACTAATAGGTGCTTACACCAATATTTAGTTAATTACTTTGGTGAGCTTCATCCCTCTAGCTGTTCAAACTGCTCAAACTGCTTAGAATCGTATGAATATATTGACGCTTTAAAGGAGGTTAGGCTTGTTATTGAATTTATTAGGCATTATGATTCACGCTTTGGAGTAGATATTGTATCTAAAACACTAGCAGGAATAAAAACGGATCGCATAAGGAAGCATAATTTACAATATTCTAAATATTATAATAAAATTAAAAATTTAGATTTTGTTAAGGAGTTAATCGTAAGCCTTTTAAATGATGGTTTTTTAGTTAGAACAAAGGGAGAATATCCTATGCTAGCGCTTGGCTCTTATGCTAGTGATATGTTTAAAAAGGATGAATATCTAATCAAGGTTTTTAAGGAAAATAATATTATTAATAAGCTTTTAAAGCCAACGAGCCTATTTGAAAGGCTTCTAGATTATAGAGATAGAAAGGCTTTGAGGCTTGGGTATCCTAAATATAAGGTTTTAAAGGAATCAACCCTAAAGGAAATTGCTCAAAAAAAGCCTAAGAATCTTTTGGCTCTTAAGGAAATTAAGGGAATAGGCGAAAAAAGCCTAAATCAATATGGAGATGAAATAATTGCTATTGTAAATCAGGGCCCCAAGCCTTAAAATATAAATAGATTTTATTATCTATGGAGGGAACAATGGATTTAATTATTAAGCTATATAAAAATAATGAATTAGTTAGTGAAGAAGCCTTTGATGGAAGAGCATTTTATAATGCCATACCAGTTCATTTTGCAATGAGCCTTGAGCTTGAGCAGTTTGATGATGACTGCTTCAAATCAACACTTGAATCATTTGAAAAAAGACTAAATCTTAAGGTATCTGATAAAACAATCGATATTCTAAAGCAATCAAGCAAATTAGATGAAACGGATAAATATTTATTAAAGCTTGCCACAAGCAAGGAAAATATTTATGTTGAAAAAAATCCTCAGTACTTTATTGACTCAGTGGCTATTAAAAGCTATGGAAATTGTGAGGATATAAGGTCATTTCTTGAGGATTATGATTCATCCTCAATTGAAGAGATTGTACTAGAAAAGAGGTAAGCATATGATTAAAATAAATAAGGATATTTCCTTTCTTGCGCAAAAGGCAATGCCGGCTTCAAAGGATGATATAGAAATTGCCTGTAAGCTTAAGACTGCTCTTGAGGAGAATAGGGAAAGATGCGTAGGTATGGCTGCTAATATGATAGGCTATAATAAGGCTATCATTGTTTTTGAGGATGAAGATAAAATTCAAATTATGCTAAATCCTAAAATTAT
>URFB01000051.1 GCA_900547045.1 uncultured Mollicutes bacterium | reverse complement strand
CATTTGAAAAATGCTCACAATTATTAGTCACAATATTATATCCCCCACGACCAATTTCCTTATAAGCATATGATACAATGTCTTCAGGACTACGCAATTTCTTTTTTTCTTCTTTTGTATATTCTCTTACCTCAAGGGTCCCACCATTTAAAAACTTTTCAAGAGTAGTTTCTTCAACCCTAGCATATTGAGGGTCGGTCTCATGGCCTGGAACAGATGATGCAAAATGAATAACATGCATATCATCTGCATATATTCCATGGTGATAATATAATCCTCTATTAACTCTAATCTGAGCACCAAAATATGGTTTTTTTACTACATACATCTTAATTCATTCCTTTACTATTATTACTTATAAGCCTACTATCCCAAAAAATATCTCCACCATCAGATTCAAAATAATCTAGTTTAGCAGTTGATTTCTTTACCACTACTGATCCTAAGCCCGTTTTAACCTGTGCTTTTTTAGTTAATATTTGGCCCACACTTATATCTCCTTTTTGATTAGAAAAATCAATCTCATCTGAAACTATTTTGGCGATTTTAATCATTCCAACTTGATTTTCTATTATCAAAAGTTCTGTATTAATCTTATCTATTTCAAATTTAGCATTTTCATTTTCAAGCTTCATTATTTCACTTTTTAAATTAGGAAGTGATAACAATCCCTTCCCTACTTTAATTTTAATATTAGCATAAGAAAGGTCATAAGGAAGTCTGAGAATTAAATCATCGTTATTAGATGATAATTCCTTAATAATTAAAAATATACTACCCATTTTTATATCAAAATTACTTAGTGAATTTAATTTAGATTCTAAGGATGGAATACTTAAATCATCATATTTTATTGTTAATGAAGAATCAATAAGTTCAATATCTAAAATACTTACCTTTTGCGTCATTTTATCATTTATAAAATGAGGTGCCACATCCTCATATGAGCTCTTTGCACATTGAGCATCACATGAAATTGTTGTTTTAAAATTTTTAGATTCCATCTTATCAACTCCTTCTTTTCCTTAAGTATAATATAACACAAAATGAAAAAGAATGCATTAATTATCGATATGAGCACCAATTCCTTTAAGCTTTAATACTAGATTTTCGTAGCCTCTAAAGGCGATATCACCATCAAGAATGGTTGTTTTACCCGTCGCAATACACGCTGCTATAATTATAGCAAATACGCCTCGTAAGTCGTAGCCTTTAACAACTGCCCCATATAATTTTTTTGGCTTAATAATAAGCATATTATTTAATATTTCAACGTCAGCTGACATTTGCTTAAGCGCATAAACATAATTAAATCTTTTAGGATAAATTGTATCTCTAATAGATGAAGCGCCCTTAGCTTGCGTAAGTAAGGCTGTAATTAAAGGCTGAGCGTCAGTTGGAAAACCCGGATATGACGTAGCTTCTATACTTGTTCCTACTAAATAGGATTTTCTTACAATAATCTTATTTCTTTTTATTTTCATCTTAAGATTAATTTCCTTAAGCCTTCTTAAAACCTCCCTTAAATCCTTTATAGGGCAATTTTTTACTATCAGCTTTTTAGATAGAGCCCCTAGCATTAAATAGCTTGCACATTCAATTCGATCATATCTATTTTTATGGCTTATTTTATGTTTAAGCCTTCTTCTTGTCAGTAATAAATAATCCTTCATTTCATAAATACGATAGCCTATTTTTCTTAAGAAATTAATTGTTTCATATACCTCTGGTTCATTCGCATAATGATAAATTCGAATAGCCTTACCTAAATAACCAGCAAGAATAATCGCATTAATAGTCGCACCAACACTCTTATTATTAAAGCATACGTCATGTGGCTTATTTCTTTTAAGTTCTAGCTTAATAAAATTATTATTATCAACTATACAGCCTAAAGCTATAAACGCATCAAAATGATAATTTAAATTTCGTGCTCCCAAATTACAGCCACCAGGAAATGACATCTCACATTTTCCAAACAAAGAAAGCATTACACTCATTAAATAAGATGATCCTCTTATTTTAGAAACCTCATTTGTCATTAAATGATGGTATTTTATCATTCTTGAATCTATTTTTAGCTTATTTCCTCTAAAATATGTTTTAACATTTAAAATATTGAGTATCTTAATCAAATTAAAAACGTCATCAATTCTAGGAATATTTTTTAAAACAACAATTCCCTTTGTAAGTAACGATGAACAAATAAGTGGCAAGGCAGCATTTTTAGAACCACTTATTTTTACACATCCCTTAAGCTCATAACCACCTTCTATTGTTATCACCATATCACCTAATGCTATTGTATATGATGTATTTTAAAAAAATTGTAAAAAGAGGCTTAAAGATAATAAAAAAACTATGAATAACTAAAATATACCCTATAAAGTAGACACATTAAAAAAACGTGATTCTACTTTGGAGGGTATATTTTAATATAGCTTAATCTTTTTTTCAACTTAAATACTACCTAATATTTTTATGATTAAAGGTAAAGTCTAACTATTAATTAATAATTACCTTTATTAAATTATTTTTTTTCACGCTTCCCAGTTAGTTATATAAAGCCAACTGTTTTCGTTATATTTTCTTTTTTTGTCAATCGCTATATAAAGCAAAAAAAGCTATAAAACCGAAGCCTTATAGCAATTTTATTAAATTCTAGTATTTAGTAAGATAGCGATTAATTTCCCACTCTGATACATGGGTACGATATTCATCCCACTCAAGTGTTTTAGCTTCAATTAGCTTTTCACTAATATGAGGTCCCATAGCTGAATTAATAACACTATCAGCCTTATAGCATTCAATTGCCTCATATAGGCTTGCAGGTAAAGCCTTAATTCCTAAGGCATCTCTTTCAGCCTGAGAACGCTTAAATAAATTTGTATGAACTGGTTCAAATGCCTCACAATTACCATCAATACCATCAAGACCAGCCGCAAGTAAGGCTGCACATGCAAGGTATGGGTTAGCAGCAACGTCAACACTTCTTACCTCAGCACGAGTTCTTCCACCACGAGCTGCAGGAATACGAATCATTGTTGAACGATTTGAGTCTGACCAAGCGATGTAGCAAGGAGCTTCATAGCCTGGTACAATTCTTTTATATGAGTTAACAATAGGGTTAGTTACTAAAGCGAAGCCACGAGCATGGGTTAAAATACCATTAATCCATTTACGGCAAGTCTCAGAAAGACCATTAGGAGCGTCCTTATCATAGAAAACATTCTTACCATCATGATCACATAAGGATGTATTGCAGTGCATACCAGAACCGTTAATTCCAAAAATTGGCTTTGGCATAAAGGTTGCGTGAAGACCATGACGCTTAGCTACATTCTTTACAACAAGCTTAAATGTTTGAACATTATCACAGGCCTCAAGGGCATTATCAAACTTAAAGTCAATTTCATGCTGACCATTTGAAACCTCATGGTGAGCAGCCTCAACTACAAAGCCAATCTTTTGAAGCTCAAGTACGATATCTCTTCGACAATCCTCAGCACAGTCAATAGGTGATACATCAAAATATCCACCATTATCATTGAAGTTTAGAGTTGGATGACCATTTTCCATCTTAAATAGGAAAAACTCTGGTTCAACACCAACATTAAATTTTGAGAAGCCCTTTTTATGCATAATCTCAAGATTCTTCTTTAAAATACCTCTTGGATCCCCTGGAAATGGCTCCTTTCCACTTGGATCAGTATGAGATACCTGATAAACATCACAGATAAATCTAGCTACCTTACCATATGATGTATCCTCCCAGCTTGATACTAGGAACGTATCAAGATCAGGTACTAAGAACATATCAGCTTCCTCTGTTCTTACAAATCCCTCAACTGATGAACCCTCAAACATAATCTCATTAAGCGCGTCATCTAGTCTGTGAACGGGAATTTCAACATTCTTAAGCATACCCTCCATATCGGAAAATTGCATACGAATATATTTAATATTCTCTTCCTCACATATTTTTTTAATCGCTTCTTTTGTATAACCCTTCATTTTTAAATTCCTCCATTGTAAAGAAAAAACTTTACTTGGTAATAGTTTATTCTTTTAAGTTTTATTTGTCAATTTCATTCGTTTAACTTAAAATTAAACTCTTTTTTTATTATTTTTTGAGTTTTTTACTTTATTTTTTTAAGTTATGGTGAGTCAAACTTTAATTTTTAAGCACAAAAAAGGAAGCCCTAGGCTTCCTCAGAAATCGTAACTGTTTTATTTTCAAAATCAACAAAAACCTTTTCATTAAGCGATGTAGGAATATTTTTCCCCACAAAATCAGCTCTAATTGGTAGCTCACGATGTCCTCTATCAACAACAATCGCTAGTTCAATTTTTGATGGTCGACCAAAATCCATAATCGCGTCCATCGCAGCTCTTACTGAACGGCCAGTATATAAAACATCATCAACTAAAATAACTGTTTTACCAGTAACATCCGTATCGAAATTTAAAATCGTAGATGGATCCTTTTTCTCATCGTCACGATGCTTCTTAATATCAATTGATTCAATAGGGATATCAATGCCCTCTAAATCTAAAATTAGCTTTTTAAACTCCTTAGCAATAGGGAGTCCTTTATTTAAAATACCTACTAAGACAATTTGGGTTAAATCATCATTTCTTTCAATGATCTCATGGGCAATACGCTTTAGCGTACGATTGAATTGTTCACTTTCAATTATTGTTTTCATAATTTAAAAAAGAAAGGTGCAAATTGCACCTTAATTATTCCTCATCGTCAGCTTCTTCTTCAATGTTAGCATTGTGGTGAACTGCTTGTACATCCTCACACTCAGCTAGCATTTCAAGCATATGATTGAATTTACCCTTAGTCTCATCATCTAGGTCTACTAAAGTTGTAGGGAATAAATTAACCTCATCAGTATCGAATTCAAGATCAGACTTAGCATTTACTAAAGCCTCACGAATTGCAGTGAAGTTTTCTGGAGCTGCAACAATAGTTACATATCCATCCTCATCAGTAGACATATCTTGGAAATCACATTCAGCTTCCATTAAAGCTTCCATAGCTGCGTCCTCACTTAAGCCGTTAAATACAAACTTAGCTTGACGGTTAAACATAAAGCTTGCAGAAGCACCGAAGTTTCCACCAGTCTTAGTGAAGGCTGCACGTACAGCTGATACAGTACGGTTAACATTATCTGTTAAGCACTCAACGATAACAGCAACGTTACCATTACCCATACCTTCGTATGTAGTTTCCTTCATTGCACCAGAGCTAATACCCTTTGCCTTTTCAATTGCACGCTTAATAACGTCAGCAGGACATTGATCCTTCTTAGCACGTTCAATTGTCTTCTTTAAGCCTTGATTCATTTCAGGATCAGGAACACCAGCCTTAGCTGCTTCAAGAATTTCCTTTCCCCATTTTGAATATTTTTTTGATTTCATTAATGCAGTCTTTGCCATTGACGCTGCACGAACTTCATGAGCTCTACCCATAATAATACATCCTTTCGATATGGTTAAACCATATTTTTTTATATAAATTTTGACTTTTATATTATATTCTTATTGTAATCTTTTTTCAATAATAAATCATTATTTTTTTAATATTTTTTCAAAAAATATAGATAAGTAAAGCCATAAATTATAATTTCACAAATAATTGTCGCACCAAGAGCATAGAAGATGGCCTTAGAATAAAAGCCTGCCACAATCATCGCAACGCCCATCAAATAAAGCGATAGCTTCATTGTAAATGAGGTTGTTCTTTGTCTAATATAAATATTTCGCTCATCATTTTTCTTTATAAAATATCGATTTGCAAATTCCTCACTTGCAATAATTCTAATGTATAAGATAATTTTAAGGCCAATTACTAGCTCAAAGATAATTAAAACTAGTAATCTTAAAACTACCAAATCCATTTTTTCTGGTGAGTTAAAAAAGCGATAGATAGCTCCCAGTACAAAATACGCAATAATTGGTAAAAGCGTAGCAAAGCACATTACAACAAGCTTACCAATAGTATGCTTACGCTTCTTTTGATAATTAAATTCCATTTTAGTCGCCCTCCTCAAGAATAAAGACTTCCTCTACCCTTTTATCAAAAACTCTCGCAATTTTCATAGCTAAAGTTAAAGAGGCGGGATAATTTCCACTTTCAATTGATATAATTGTTTGTCTTGTAACTCCCACAAGCCGTGCAAGCTCTTCTTGTGTCATTTTTCTACTTTTCCTTAATCGAAAAACATTATTTTCCATCTTCGCAGCTCCTTTTTAGATATCTTAAGTATACCATGCTTTACATATTTTACAAATATTAAAAATTATTTTTTTAACTTGCTGTAATCATCTTCAAGCTCGCTAAGAATTTTACAAACATTAGGCATAATACTCTTTAAGTAACCCGCCTCGAATGGATTTTTAAAGCTAATAGCCTTAAGAAGTCCCGTAAATGATTTAGAACCACCCATCTTACATAAATTGTAATATGTTTCCCAGGCATTCTTATGATTTTCATGATTTAAAATCAAGAATTGGAAGGCACAAACCTGAGCTAGCGTATAGTCAATGTAATAAAAGGCTGTCCCAAAGATATGGCTTTGTCTTTGCCACCAATTTCCTCTTTGATAATATTCAATACCATCAAAATTCTTCCAAGGTGTATACTTAGCTTCAATTTCATGCCAGTATGCCTTTCTCTTAGCAGGGCTAATGTCAGGATTTTCATATACATAATGCTGGAAATCATCAACACAAACACCATAAGGAATAAAGGTAATGGCCTCTGCTAAATGCTTAAAACGATATTTAGCTGCGTCATTATCAAAGAATTTATCCATATAAGGATGAGCGAAGAATTCCATTGACATTGAATGAATTTCACAAGCCTCTAGAGTTGGCCAATATAGGTCAGAAATAGGTAAATTTTTAGTTGCCGTGTAACATTCAAAGGCGTGTCCAGCTTCATGAGTTAAAACATCGACATCACCCATTGTGCCATTAAAATTTGAAAAGATAAATGGAGCCTTATAATCAGCAATAACAGTACAATATCCTCCACCTTGCTTATTAGGCTTTGTTTCAAGGTCCATAAGCTCATTATCCATCATGAATTTAAAGAATTCCTTAGTTTCAGGAGAAATTTCACTATACATTTCATAAGCCTTTTTAACTAAGGTATCCTTATCCTTATTAGGAGTAGGATTTCCATCATTATAGAAAAGAGGAATATCATAAGACTTAAAATCAGAAATGCCTATACGAGCAGCCTGATGAGCAATTATATCCTTAGCAATTGGTACAATAGTCTCATAAACCTGATCACGATAGCTCTTTACCATAGCTGCGTCATAATCACTTCTTCCAAGACGAATGTAGCCAAATGGAATATAATTATCATAGCCCATCTTCTTAGCCATCTTATCTCTTACATGGACAAGCTTATCATAAATATCATCTACCTTATCCTCAATAGATGTCATAAACTCGGCAATTTTCTTAGTAGCCTCTTTTCTTACATTACGATCACTGCTATTAGTATAAACTGTCATTTGGCTTAAATTGTTAATCTTACCATCAAATTCAATTTTAGCAGAAGCAAGAAGCTTACTGTATTCCGTTACAAGCTTTGATTCAGCAATTAATTCTTCCGTAATTTTTTCATCAAATGATTTTAAATTAAGTTCAAGAATTTTAAACCATTGTGTCCCATATACCTCCTCAAGATTAGCTCTTAAAGGTGAATTAACAAGCGCTGATGCGTATTTAGTTGTAGCATTTTGATAAGTAGGTGTGTTTTCATCAAAGAACTCCTGCTCAGCCTTATAAAATTCATCTTCAGTATTAATGCTATTTCTAATTGAACATAGCGTTGCCATTGTTTGGAAATGATTAGTAATTTCCTCAGCCTTTTTAATAAGGCTTATAGCCTCATCTAAGGAGTTAGACTGGCTAATAGCATTTGCAATTTCAATTATTTTATTAGATACCTCTTCAATATTAGGTCTTTTATATGCATATTCACTAAATTTCATATTATCATTTTCCTTTCTTAGCTATTTAATTTATTATACACATCAAATTAAAATAAAACAAGTTAGTTTTAGCTTAAATGAAT
>URFB01000050.1 GCA_900547045.1 uncultured Mollicutes bacterium | reverse complement strand
GCTTTTACAACCTTTGCAGTTGCTGCATCAGATGTTTCAGTAACCTCGTATAAATCATCAATACTAAAATCTTTTCCGGAATGATTAGCATCCACATAGTAGCCTTTAGTATTTTCATAACCATCAATCACATAATACTCACGCTTGTTATTAGCTTCTGTTGGCATAAGAGCTTTATCATAACGAACATGTGAATCTTCTTCATTAATCCACCAGGTATGTGTTGATATATTTTTTGTTGGTGTATTATTTTTTAAATTAATACCTAATATATTAGTTTTTCTATTATTAACATAGAAATAGAAATCAGAGCCTAGGCTTACATTTAGTGCATGCTCATCATAAGCTGAAACACCAGTATCTACATAGCCACCATCAGCTGATGCCTGAATACCAAAATTATGATTTTCAAGAACCTTCCAATTAGTATTTAATCTAGAAACGCTTAAGATACCATTTGGATTAGAGCTATTTGTAGCCATATTGTTTCCAATATACCAATAATAATTTTTAACTGAGGCATTTCCTGTTGAGTAATAAGATAAATATGTTGTATCTGTTTTCGTACCATCAGGATTTACAATATACCAATGATTATCAGAGCCAATTTCTATGGTTTGACCTAAATCACGAACAGCAGTTACACCAGTATCTGTAGGCGTATTATCCTCATTATTAACCCAGAAATTCCATCTTTGATTTACAGAATCATAATACTCATATGGCATACTATTGCTTGTATCAAAATTTGGCTTTTCATTAGAAATAGAAACCTCTTTAAGACTAGAATCTCCGTAGAATGTATATGCAGGAATAGATTTAATACCATTAAAGAAATATACTGTCTCTAGCTTTGTACAGTTTTCAAAAACATGCTTTCCTAAAGATTGTCCTGATGAGCTAAAGCTTGCATAAATATAGGCATATGTCATTTTATTGTTGTTTGCAAAGGCATAATTACCAATTCTATCAACACTATCCTGTAAAACAACACTCTTAATTGTTGTAAAATTAAACGCATTAGCACCAATTTCAGCAATAGAGAAATAAGGCAATTTCAAATCACTTAGGCTTGTACAATTTTCAAAAGCACTTTCAGGAATATTCTTAACACCCTCATGCAATGTTACGTGGTCAAGAGATGCATCATTATAGAACATTCTTATACCTAAATGCTCACCCAAAATCGTTAAATTTGCAAGATTACTATTTTCAGCAAATACTGATTTTCCAACAATAGTTAATGATGCAGGAAGAGATAGAGAAATAATACCGCAATTATAGAAGGCTTCATCACCTAATTCTTCAATAGCATCAAGTTTGACGTTTTCAAGTGATCCACAATTATAGAAGGCTTGTGTTTTAATTGTAGCTACATGAACAGACTCATTTTGAGGTAATTCAAAGAGGCTATCCGTTGATATTGATTCATCACAAGCATCGGCAATTGTTCTATACTTATTATATATAGAAACCAAGTATAGATTTTGACAATTATAGAAGGCTTCTTTTTCGATTGTAATAATACCATAGCTTAAGAACAAATTCTTTAAATTAGTACAGTTTTTAAACATTCCAACACCTACTAAGGCATTACGTAATGTTGCTTTAACAAGAGCACTATTATTTGCAAAGGCATTATCGCCAATTGATGTAACAGTATTATTTACAATAACATATTTTAAGCTAGTATTTTCAAAAGCACTTGCTCCGATTGACACTAAAGCTGTGTCTTCTAAATTAGCATTTGAAAGTGATGTACAATTATAGAAAGCTTTATCGCCAATTGAGGTTAAACTTGTAGGCAATACAACGGTTGTTAAATTACTACAATCAATAAATGCTTCTTCAGGAATTAATGTTGTACCTTCATTTACAGTAAAGCTTACTATAGCTGTATCATTTGCAAAAATTCTTTTTGCTAGAATATTATTATTCATCGTAATAGTACTTAAGCTTGTACAATCCTCAAAAGCACTTAATCCTATTGATACAACAACATCATTTAAGGTAATACTTAGAAGACCTGTACATCCCTTAAAGGCGCTTTCTCCTATTGTTGTAACATTGTTTAAGTCAATTGAATCAGTTGGGTTTGATCTTAAGCCTTCAATTTCGGCAAGAGTCTTCCTTCCTAGATTAGTACATCCTTCAAAGGCACTATCACCAATTTC
The DNA here is from genome assembly GCA_900547045.1 of uncultured Mollicutes bacterium. Taxonomy (GTDB): domain Bacteria; phylum Bacillota_I; class Bacilli_A; order Acholeplasmatales; family Anaeroplasmataceae; genus CAG-307. The sequence continues at coordinate 6,138 of URFB01000050.1, read as the reverse complement.
AGTAATGGAATCCTTGAAATCAAAGTTATAGAAGCTTGTACATCCTGCAAACATACGATTACTAATTTTAGTAAAATTATCGCCAGATGAAACATATTGTAAATTAATACAATTTTCAAATATTGAATCACCTAAATTTTTAAGTGTCAATGGTATGTCAAATGTTGTAAGTCCTTTACATCCAAAGAATGCAAAGTCACCGAATGAAGTACAATCAGCCGTTGAATTTTGTGCCTGATTAATAGTAATTGCCATTAATGTTTTCATTCCATAAAAAGCATAGCTTCCTAAATGCTCAACATTAGTAATATTAACCGTTTGTAATGACCTTGGTATATAATATGGATTTCCGCTTTCCGCATTATTAAACTGACGAATTTCTTCAACATTATCTCCCACCTTATGCTGGAACCATAGGCCAAACTCATTATTTGTACTGTTTAAATATTGAGACTTTTCAAGACCAATATATGGCACATTTAATGTCTGTAAGCTTGTACAACCAGAAAAAGCATTATCCCCAATCGCTGTAGCTGTTGTAGGAATGGTAAGTTCAGTTATCTGATTTAAGTTTAGCATTGCATAATTACCAATTGTTTGTATACCTTCATTTAAGGTCACACTCGTTAGTGAATGGTAATATGATAAAGCATATGGGGCAAGATACTTAGCATCTGTTATTGTTAGGCTTGTAAATGATGATGGAACCCATACATAATTACTTCCACTTGTATTATATTGAGCATAATAACGATCACCCGTGCAGCCATTTAAATACTGGTGTAGTAAGCCATAATAACCACTAACATCGTCTCTCGTATGACCTATAAATGGAATTGTTAAATTTACAAGTGAATTCATTCCATAGAAAACATATCCACCCGTTGACATGCTTTGAAGAGGATTATCAATTATTAAATCCGTAATGCAGCTTGCATTAGCAAATGCATAGTCATTTAAACTTATTTCATTAGTAATATGAACCTTCTTTAAAGCAGATGGTATATACCTTCCATCTCGAGTTTGTGTATATCCTACGGTAGAATCAGCTCCAACAAATATCCAGCTAAAGTAGCCTTCATTACTAATAGTATCGCTTCTTGAACCAACAAATGGAAGAACAGCCTCAGCAATATTAACACAACCATAAAAAGCACCATAACCAATTTGTGTACAATTAGTTTTAATATTTAAAGACGTGAATTGTGTATTATTTCCAAATGAGAACTTACCAATTTCATATGATGATGATGCAAAAATATATTCTTTTACAAAGCTACAATTCCAAAATGCAAAGTCATTAATATAACTAATTCCGCTTATATCAATAACTTTTATATTTGGAATATAGAATGTTCGAGGTTGAGTAGGAGAATTATTTAATGCTAATGTTTTTTGTTCAACAGCAGCTGCAGTACTTGTATACTGAGACGAACCAAAAATCCAACCAAATACGCTATGATCGCTTATTGTATTATTTGATTCACCAATAAATGGTAATTTAATTCTTTCAAGGCTTGTCCAACCGCCTAAAGCACCTTCTCCAATTTTTTCAATATTTGTAGGAATAACAAAATCTGTAATTTGTGTCATTCCAAAAAATGCATAATCTCCAATCGTTCTAAGATTATCTCCTAAAACCAAAGGATATGCTGAAGATCCAATTAAGCCACAAGCAAAGAAAGCATACTCACCAATAGAAGTAATATTATTTATTAACTGAAGTCCATTAGTATTAACTGTATCATTGCTAAAAATTAGATTTTGCATTTGTGTATCATTATAGAATGCATATGCACCAATTAAAGTAATTTGTTCATTAATAACACAATTATTAAATTTAGGACAGCTTGCGAATAATCCATTAGATAAAGCATTATTATTTAAGATTGCAGAATTCAATTTTTCACATTCAGTAAAAGCATACTCACCAAGGCTTGTTACAGTTTCAGGTATTGTTATAGTCGTAAACACATTGTTTTTTCTAAAAGCATACTCACCAATTGTATTAACCTCAGCATTTAAATGGAAGCCATCTTCTTCAATTGTCGAATCAATTATATGTGTTAAGCGATTGATGTTTGAAGCTTCATCAAAGCAATGAGAAGGTATTTTTGTTATTTGATGATTTAATCTAACAATTTGAATTGATGAACACTTTGCAAAAGCATATGCTCCAAGTGTATAAACACCTGTTAATGACTCGCTTAAATTAACACCTGAAGTAACCTTTTCATCAGCTGGGATAATGTTTTTAAGGCTTATACAATTATAAAATGCATATGCAGGAATGCCTGCAAGATTAGTCTTTTTATTATTATCCTCTGCAAATCTTACCGTTGTCATTGCAGTACAATTTTCAAACATATGCTCACCAAGGGTAGTTGTTTGAAGAGGAATGTTAACTGATATTAAGCTTGTACAATTAGCAAATACATATTTGCCGAATTCCCTTGCACAATCTGATAAAACAACTTGAGTTATCGTATCAATAAATGATAGGGCACCATAAGAATAATATTCTTCACTTGTTATACTAATTGAGGTTAAAGTATTAGGCAAAGTAAAATTTTTCTTATTTTCAGTTCCGCTAGGGTTAGAACTATCAGTATATACCTGTGCAATGTCATGGCCGCCAGTCCAACCATAGCCAAAAATATAACCAAGGAGATGGGTACCATCGTTACTAGTTCCAGAAGCCTTTGAAGATCCAATAAATGGAATAATTAGCTCTCTTATGCTTGTACAGCCATAGAAAGCTCCTTCACCTATTAAATTAGCATCATTCGAAATTGTAACATTAGTAATTCCTGTACAATCTTTAAATGCCAATTCCGCAATCGTTTGTACACTTGAAGGAATACTAATTTGAACAATTCCTATACATCCTTCAAAAGCATTTCGTTCAATATCTGTAACATAACTATTTTGTGTTTCATCTTCGAAGCTTAAATTTGTAAGACTAATACAGCCCTTAAACATTTCGCTTTTAATTACTTTAGCATAGTATGTCACGCTGACAAGATTATTATCACCTTCAAAAACATTAGTTCCAAGCTTATCTAAATCGTCTTGTTGATTAACCGTTATAGTTGTAAGACCAACACAATTTTTAAACATTTCATTTGACCAAATGTTTGAATCATTTGTAACAACACCTTGCTTATTATCAACTATTTGTCCTAATTTTGAGCACCCCTTAAAGGCACCTGCTCCAATTTTTGTAATTTTTGATGAAATATATACAGAATATAAATCAGGACATTCCGCAAACATTTCTTCACCAATTATTGTGTTATTTAAACTAGCACTAGTAATTTCCTTAATGCCGCTGCCAGCAAAAGCACGTTTTCCAATTGATGTAATTGTATCAGGAATTTCAATTTTCTTTAAAGAAGTACATCCTTCAAACATTGATTCACCGATGGCATCATTTTCAAATACAATTGTTTTAAGCTTAGTTGAATTCATAAAGACGCCAATACCAATAGTATTTTTTGTTAAGCCGCTAGGAATTGTTACTTTCTCAAGAGAGCTATTTCTAAATGCATAATCATCAAGATGAGTAAAGCCCGGAATTTCAATTTCTGTCAAATTAGTACAATTAAAGAAAATATCAGTTCCCGCAAAATCATTTTCAAAAATAACCTTAGTTAAATTAGTATCTCTTTCGAAAATCTTTACTCCCATCTTTTTTACAGTAGCTGGAATGGTAATGGTTCGAAGTGCTAAGCAATCGCCAAACATCCTACTTCCAAGATAAGGAACATTTCCTAAATCAATAGTCGAAAGACTTGCATTATGTGCAAAAGCATCGCTTCCAATTGTTATCATATCATCAGTAGCTTCATCGATATCATTTACTTTAACTTTTATTAAGCTGTCACAATATGATGCAACATTTTGACCTAAGACACCAGCATTAGATGTAAAGCTTGAAAGCTTAGAGCAATATGCAAAGGCATAATCGCCAACATGATTAACACTTCCTAAAATATCTATTGCAGTATATGCAGTATTATAAAAAGCATAATTTCCAATTTCTTTAATAGTTGTTGATTCAAAAAGTTGTTGATCACTAAATGATGTACAATCTTTAAATACACCATCTGCCACCTTCGTCATTTGATTTAGCTTATTATAATTTACTGTTGTTAAGTTTGTAGATCCAGCAAACATATATTCACCTAAATCATAGTTTTCAAAAGTTACCGTGTTTAGGTACAATGAATTTGCGAAGGCATATTCGTCAATTCCCTTAACAATATTGCCTTTTTCATCCCGCGAATTAACCAATGTTTGAGGAATTGTAATCGTATTAAAATTCTTACTTGTTATTCCGTCAAAAGCATGAGCTTTAATATATTCAACGATATTTAAATCAATGCTCTTAATTGTTGTACATTTACCGAAGGCATATTCACCGATTTCCTTTGTGCTATCAGGAAGGACAATCTTTTCAATATTTGATTGATAGAAAGCGTAATCACCAATTGTTTTTAAACTTTGAGGTAATCCCTCTTCTACATTTAGTGAAGAATCATCCGTTTGAGTAGATATAACACGATAGATTTGATTTGCATTCGCATTTTCAAAGCATCTTTCTGTAATTTTCTCTATTTTATCGTTTAAATAAACATTTCTTAAGGTTGTACAGTTTGAAAATTCACCAATAGATAGAGTCGTATTATAAACCTTGGCATTATTCATTCCAGTACATTGAGCAAAAGCTTCATCGCCAATGTTTGTAATACTAGGCACAAGTGTTATTTCTTGGAGATTTGTACAATTATAAAAAGCTTGTGCACCTAGAGTCTCTAATTTATTGCTAAACTGAATTGTCGTAAAATCACCATTATTACAGCTCTTAAATGCATTAGCACCAATGTAGCTAACATTCGTTAAATTCATGGTTTTGTCAGCCGTACTGATTAGCTTAGTACATCCTGAAAAGGCATTTTTTCCAATTCTTGTTACGCTTGAAGGAAGAATGACACGCTTAAGATTAGTACAGTTCATAAATGCGCCTTCCTCAATCGTAGTTAAAGCGGTACAGTTCGAAAGATCAACCTCTTCGATATAAGGATTATTGTAAAAAGCAAATTGCGAAACAGTAGAAATAACATTACCATTGGCAAAGCTTATCTTCTTTGTGTAGATACCATCTTGATTTCCATCATAAAACACAATTGGTCTACCATTTCCAAGAAGAGTAAGATTAATAACTGAATAAGTGGTACCCGCGCATTGAGCACTAACCGGAACAACATACTCACCAGAGCCATTAGAATCATTAAAGCCTCTTATTGCTCCTGGTCCAAGACAAGCGTACCAATGACGATACCATTCTCCACTATAATGTGAAAATGACATATCATATCCATAATAAGTTTGTGAAAGGAGGCTTGAGCTCTCACTACCTTCAAGGTGAGCAATAGCACTACCATTCCACCAGCCTTGATGTCCATAATAGTTATAGTAATCCTTAAACTTGTATTCAGGATAAGCTACACTATTTCCATCAGTACCCGTTTGGCTAGGATTAGATGGATCATTCCATTCTGGCACGCTATCAGCGGCACGTTTATTAGACGATAATACGCCATTTTCAGTATGCTCATCTATTCGCGTATTCGCACGCACGTCTGCTCGCGTATGCGCACGCACGCACGAAAAGCCAAAAAGAGTGACTAAACCCATAGTCACGACTAATGATATTCCTTTCATTCTCTTTAAAAATTTCAATCTATCATTTTTCATAATAAAACCTCCAAAAGGTAAGCTTTCATACAACATCGATTTACAATTTTCGACATTCTTACACCATAATTATAACACCTAAAAAGGTAATAAGTCAATCAAATACACACACAAAAAAGGCAGCTGTAATACCATTTTTTGTAATTTTTTTTAGAAGTAAATCTATGATGGCTTGTTTTAGCTTTAATTGATTTTTCAATACCTTCAATGAAAGAAAGATAAAAAGCAGCAAAAAAGAAAGTTTATTTTGCTTTTACTTCTATATTTTGTAAAATATTTATTTATAAAAATTATCGTTTTGAAAACTTAAAATAAATTATAACTTTACATTTTTTTGCTAATTAAAAAAGCAGGACAATTATCCTGCTTTAGTTAGTC
>URFB01000049.1 GCA_900547045.1 uncultured Mollicutes bacterium | reverse complement strand
CAGTTATTAATGCTAGTGCAGCTGGTGTATTTTTAGAGGCACTTAATCAAGAGTGCATTACTGCTGTTTATGGTGCAAAACACGGAATTCGCGGTATTTTAGATGAAGAGCTTTATGATATTGGAAAGGAAGATCCCAAGGAGCTTGAATTATTAAAAACAACTCCATCATCTTCAATTGGTTCAGTAAGGTATAAGCTTGCAAATCCAGAGGTAGACGATACTGATTATAAAAGAATTTTAGAGGTATTTAAAAAATATAATATCCGCTATTTCTTCTATAATGGTGGAAACGATTCAATGGATACCTGTAATAAAATATCTAAATATATGGCTAAATCTGGCTATGAATGTAATTGTATTGGTGTTCCTAAGACAATTGATAACGATCTTGTAGCTACTGACCATACTCCTGGCTATGGCTCAGCTGCTAAATATATCGCCACTACAATGATGGAAATATATGAGGATGCTTGTGTTTATGATTCTCCAATGATTTGCGTATGTGAAATCATGGGACGTAATGCAGGATGGCTAACTGCCGCTTCGGCACTTGCTTCTTACAAGGGGCATGGTCCAAATCTTATTTATTTACCTGAGGTAACATTTGATTTTAATAAGTTCATTAATGACGTTGAGGAATGCTACAAAAATGATAATCATGTTTTAATTGCTGTATCTGAGGGTGTTAAAACAAAGGATGGCAAATATATTCCTGAGGCCTTAGGCGAAATGTCTACTGACTCATTTGGTCATGCACAATTAGGTGGTACAGCTCAAATTCTTGCTCAAAAGATTAAAGAGCATTTTGGCTGTAAGGTTCGTGCAATCGAATTCAACCTAATGCAAAGATGTGCTCAGCATTTAGCATCAAAAACGGACATTTTAGAGGCCTTTGGTGCAGGTCAGGAAGCTGTTAAGCAGGCAATTGCCGGTGTAACAGATAAAATGGTAGCCTTCAAGCGTGTTTACAAGGATGGAAAATATAGCTGTGAATATAACCTTGTTGATTTAAGTATTGTTGCAAACGATGAAAAGAAGGTTCCTCTTGAGTGGTTAAATGAAGCTCAAAACAATGTAAATGAGAAATTTATTGAATATGCTCTTCCCCTTATCCAGGGTGAAATGGCAGCCCCAATCGAGGATGGACTTCCAAGATTTGCTAAATTAAATAAAATATTAGCTAAATAAGTATACTAAAAGCCTTTTGCTTACTAGGATATCCTGGTAAATAAAAGGCTTTTTTATATGATTAAGATATGAAAAAGGATAGCAAGCGCTATCCCTTTTGTTAAAATAAGCATTTATATTTCTTAGACCTAGGAAGCCTTATGACCATAGCAAGAGTAATTGCAATTGCAATAATTCCGGTTAGAGTATTAGATACGAACATAGCAATACCACAAGCCTCATAATTCATTTTAACGCCATACATTAAAATTAAAAGTGTTGGAATTCTAAAGGCAAATAGAGTAGACATAGAAATTGCCATTGTAATCTTTGTCATACCAAAGCCATAGAAATATGACTGAGCCGCTGCGGTTAAGCCACTAAAGAATAAATCCATACATTCCCATTTAAAGATGTTAATGATCATTTCCTTATAAACTTGATCATCACCAGCAAAGAATTCTGCGATATTTTCCTTTAAGACAAACATAATTATAGATCCAGCAAGCGATAAAATTGATAAAACTGCTAAATTAGTGAAGAAAAATCTTTGGATTCTTCTTCCATTTGAATTTCCATAATTTTGAGAAACAATGGTAGAACCACCATCCTCAAATGAATTAACACAGTTTGTAATTAAGCCTGCCATTGTATTAGAAATTCCAAGAGCTCCTACACAGGCTTTACCATAAACTGTTGTAGCGGCTGAATTAACGTAAACCTTACCAAAGCTAAATAGGAATCTACCAATAAAAACAGGGAAGGCTAATTTAAAAATGCCTAAGCAATTCTGCTTATCTAAATTAAGGCTTTTAATTGATATTCTTAAAATATTAGATGGAATAAAACAAAAGACAATTCCGAAGCAAAACATAAATAGCTGAGCAATCATTGTAGCTAGGGCAAGCCAGGTTACTGTAACATTTTCAAATGGTCCAAATGCAAATAGGGTTGAAAGTCCAATTTTAATAAAAATAACACCCAAATTTAAAGCTAAAAGCTTAATTGTATTACCTTTTGATTTTTCAATCGCAATAAAGGTATTATTTATGGTTGTAATCATTAAAATAACAATTTGTACATTATAATAGCCAATAGCATTATCAATTGTTGTTTTATCAGTCTTAAGTAATAATAAGAATGGTTTACCAATAGGAATAAATATGAAGGTTACTCCAGTAATAATTAAGGCTAGGCTAAATAAGGTATTAGCACATCTTTTAGCTCTATCAATATCCTTAGCACCATATCTTCTTGAAATAAGAATTCCACCACCCGTTGCAAGCGCACCACCTACGGTTGAAATCATATTTTTTATTTGATCAAGCACAACGATATCGGCTGCGTCTCCAATTCCGGCTTTTTTTACAACCATCATATCATAAATACCATATAGGTAATTACAAAGATTATAAAATAGGATTGGTAATACTACCATTAGAATAGCTGCTAATATATTTCCATTTAGGATTTGTTCTCTTTTTCGTAATTCCTTTTCACTTTTTTCCATCACAATCACCATGGACATTATAGACCTTTATTTCTTAATTTTTAGGAAAAAGAATCACAAATTAAATTTTAGTTATCATTTCTGGCTTAATATCTTCTATTGATTTTGCACCGGCCATAAGCATAACATCCTCAAGCTCGGAAATCAGCTTTTGGCTATAGCAATGAATACCTTCCTTTTCATTACCATATAAAGCTACAGCGTATGGTCTTGCGATTAAAACACCATCAGCTCCCAGCGCTAGCGCCTTAAAGATATCGGCTCCACTTCTTATTCCACCATCTACAAATACAAGGCATTTTTTAGCAACCACCTTTACAATTTGAGGAAGAACTAAAGCTGTTGGCATAGCATCGTCTAAAACTCTTCCACCATGATTAGAAACAACAATTGCACTAGCACCCGCCTCAATCGCCTTTAAAGCTCCCTTTACTGTCATTATACCTTTAATAATAAAGGGCTTTTTGGCATATTCAATAATTTCCTTTAATTCACTAGTCGTTTTAGCTCCAGCAGGTGGATTATTATTTTTTAAAAAAGGAAGACCTGATGCATCTATATCACATGCGATCGCAAGACAATTAGCCTTATTAGCTAAATCTATTTTACGCTTCATCGTTGGAATATCCCAAGGCTTAATAGTAGGTATACCTTTCCCACCAAGCTTATCTAGAGCCATGCAGGCCTCAATTACAACGCTTTCGTTTTTACCATCACCTGTGAAGGCTAAAAGACCATCATCTACCATTTGCTCAAGCATTATTTTATTATATTCCATATCACTATATTTATCGCCATAATGGCTTTTTACCGCTCCAACAGGACCGGCAAAAATAGGCGCTTTAAAATGATGACCAAAGAATGTTACATCCGTTGAGGCAACTTGAATATCTGAAATAGTATCCATATTAATACGGTATTCACTCCATGCCTCATAATTTTTAATGGCACCATCTCCTCTTCCCTTAGCTCCAGGACCAGGAATTTGGCCTTTACAACCATAGCCGTTACAAACATTACAGGCCTTACAATAAGGACCAATATTATTTTTTGCGTTAATTAATACTTCTTTAAAATCCATTTTCTCACCTAATTTTTTCAATAATATCATCAAGCTGATATTCATATTCATTTGTGACATTTGACTTAGATAGCTTTCCTACACTTAAATACAGCTCATCGGCTTTGATTTTATTTTTGATTTTAGAATAGGAATTAGGGAATATAACTAATTTTAAGGATGTTTTACCATCAAAGGCACTACCTAAGACCATTAAATCACCCTTTTTGGTTTTAATTTCCTTTAAATTAGATAGCATAACAATAATTTTTGAATTATAATTGATAGCTCTTTTAGAAAAAGGTATAGCATTATATTTTTTTTGCATATATTCCATATTCTTAAATAAATCATATTGAATATTAAAACCTAGGTATTTTCTTTCTGAAAGTCGTAGCTCATCATCTGAAAGCTCACCCGTTGTATTCTTTAGATTTTCCTTTAATTCATTACTAAAAATCATTTCTAAAGGATCACTTTGGCTTAGCATTGCCTTTTTAGTCATTTGGAAGGAATCAAAAGTGCCAGCATAAATTAAAGCCTCAATTACGGCTTTACTAAGCTGAGGAAGTCTTTTTTTAAAATCGGATAGTGATTCATATAATCCCTTTTCTCTTTCCTTAACGATTTGTCTTGCAATTTGGGTGCCAATTTGCTGAATACCCGTTAAAGGATAATATAGATCCTGATTTTTTGTTACAAATTCCTCACCGGAAATATTTATATTTGGAGGAAGAATATTAAGCCCCTTTCTTCTTGCATATACAAGCTTCTTTTCAATTAAGCTTACATTTCCTAAAACACTATTTAAATATTTAGCCATAAATAGGGCAAAATAATTAGCCTTAAAATAAGCCATTTGATAAGAAATAATTGCATAGGCAACACTATGGCTCTTGTTAAAGCCATAATTAGCAAATTTTACAATATAGTCATAAATATCATCAGCTATTTTTTTATCATAGCCATTATTAATTGCACCTGATACAAACTTGTCACGATTTAGGCTTAAAAGCTCCTTATCCTTCTTAGATACAGCACGTCTTAAAATATCAGCCTCCGCTAAAGACATTTTAGCAAATTGAACACAAATTTGCATAATTTGTTCCTGATAGACGATAATGCCATAAGTTTCCTTTAAAATTGGCTCTAAATCAGGATGAAGATAGGCAAATGCTTTACCATGCTTTCTTAAAATAAATTCATCAATATTGTCCATAGGACCAGGTCGGTAAAGGGCAAGCACTGCAACTAAATCATTAAATGATGTAGGCTTAAGCTTAACTAAAACCTTCTTAATTCCTTCACTTTCAAGCTGGAATACACCATCAGTATCGCCATGTCTTAAAAGCTCATAGGTACGCTCATCATTAAGAGGAATATTTTGAATAGTTATATTATTTAAATTAGGAATAACCTTACAAATACCATCAATTGTTGCAAGATTTGTTATTCCTAAAAAGTCCATTTTAAGAAGGCCTAAATCTGCCAGGTCATGAGCATCAAGCTGAGACTGATAAAGCGCAGTTGATCCCTTTTGAAGGGGCACATTATTTCTTAGGTCATCATCAGAAATTATTACACCCGCCGCATGGGTAGTAATATGCCTTGGTAGATTTTCAATCTTTTTAGCAACAGTTAATAGCTTATAAATGCTTTTATTTTCACGATAATCACTTAAAAATGAATCAAAATCATCCGCCTTAGCTGCGAGCTTTGTAATAATATCAATATCCTGAGGATTTATTTTAAAGGCACGACCAATATCTCTAATTGATGACTTAACCTGGAAGGTCCCAAAGGCAGAAATTGTACAAACTCTATATTCTCCATATTTAGACCTTACATAATTAATAACCTCTTCACGCTTATCATCAGGGAAATCCATATCAATATCGGGCATTGTTACACGCTCTGGATTTAAAAAACGTTCAAATAAAAGATTATATCTTAAAGGATCAACATTAGTTATTCCAAGACAATATGCAACAAGGGATCCAGCAGCGCTTCCACGTCCAGGTCCTACCATAATTCCCGCTTTTTTAGCATATCTTACATAGTCCCAAACAATTAAAAAATAATCATCATAACCCATACTATGGATAACGGATAGTTCATAATTCATTCGGCTTTTATAATTTTTTAAATCTGTTACATGAGCATAATTATATCTTCTATCTAAGCCCTTTTGACATAAAAGCTCTAGATACTCAGCTGAGCTAGTATTTAGTCCTGTATCAAAGCTTGGAAGAGATTTTGATACCTTTGATATAGTTAAATCAACTCTATTAACAAGCTTTTCATAGTAGCTAAAGGCTCCCTCATGCATAAAGAATTCCTCTTCAAGCTCACTTGGCTTTTTCAAATGAAAATCAATATAATTAAGAGGCTGCTCGCCACCAATTAATGAAAGAGCCTCATAAGCATCATAATCCTCTAAGGTATCATATAGGGTAGGTGAAATTGGATAGTAGGCAAGGTTATTTGAGCTTACAAATTCATATAGCAAATTACTTTGCTTAAGGATGCTTTTACCTGCAAAGCTTAAGCCAATACCAAAATGCTTAAGTCTCGAATAATTTGTAAGTAGCTCATTAAAATCATCACTACGATACCATTCTGAATCATACGATGTAATAAAAATAATATTTTCAAGCTTTGCAAGCTCATCAATGCTAAAGACCTTAGACTCAAGCTTATCCATACTTGAAATTTTTAAAAGCTCCCTATAGCCCTTATTATTTAAGGCATATGCAATAATTTTATCCGTTTTATCATCACATGCCTTTAGGCTTAGCTCAAGACCAATTAAGGGCTTAATACCATTTTCTTGGCACAAATTATAAAATTTATAGTGACCATACATATTATGATCCGTAATTGAAAGTGACTCATAGCCATAGGCCTTAGCTTTTTTTACATAATCATCTAGACGCATGGCTGATTTAAGCATGTTATATTCAGTTTGACCATATAAAAAGCCTATCATATGACATCACCTCTTAGGCCTATTATATCATTTGATGGGCTCAAATTAAAGTTATACTCCGTTTTTTGTTTGTTTTTTTTTGTTTATAATTCCCACTACTGCCACACTAATTACAATGACTGCTAAAATAATTATAAGCTTATTTTCGTATATATACTCATAAACATCATAAAGAGCATTTTTAGTATCCGAATCCTTGGCCTTAATTGTTACATAAATCTTGGCTATTTTTGATTGTCCAGCCATATTTGTAGCCTCAACAAATATTTCATACTTACCAGAAATTTTGGTATCTAGTGCACTATCATATAGCTTATAATCACTTGAAATACTAGTATCATATAAATCCGAAACTCTAATATAATCTCTAAGATTAATAGTAGCATTTTCCTCAAATTCTAAATCCTTACATTCGATGATGGGGGCTTCCTTATAGCTAACATTAATGCTTAGCTTTCTTAAGCAATAATTATTAGCCTTATCACGAACCTTATATGTAATTATATAGCTTCCATATTCCATTAAAAAATTAGACGCGTCAATATCAACAAGCGATATATCAATTTGTGAGGTATTGTCATCACATCTTTTAATATAGCTTCTAAAATCCGGTGCCTCTTGGCTTAAATAAATGGTATCGTTATATTTAGATAACTCAAGTACTGGAGCCGTTGTATCTACAACGGTAATGACCTTATTTACACTCCTAACATTTCCACTGCTATCACTGACATAAACCGTAACGGTTTGATCTCCAAGCTTATAAACATCAAGACCCTTAAGCTTAACACTCGATGTTAAATCACCCTCATATGAGTCTGATGCCTTAACATATTTAGTTATATCAAAGTCAAGGTCACCATATTCTACGGTAATAAAATTAGATAAAATTAAATCAGGAACGCTTTTATCGCTTATGCTAACACTAAAGTTTTCGGAAACAACATGACCTGCCGGGTCAGATACCGTAACATTTAGGCTATATACACCAGGTACGGTATATTTGACGGCAGAATCATTATATTGTATTGAAGCTATCGCATCATTATCAGAAAAGCTAAAATACTCATCATAATTTATAACCGATCCAATTTCAAAGTCTAAATCCTTTATTTTATTAATTTTAGGAAACTCTGTATCAACAATATGGACAATAATATCTCTTCTATCATATGATGAATAGCCCTTAACCGTTGCTATCATTTTAACGCTTTTAGTTTCAACTACCTTTGTACTAACAGATAAATTACCGTAATAAAATGAATCTAAGGAAACCTTAACCTCTTCATTTGTCAATTCGCCCTTATAATAGAATTTAACCTCAAAATCATTAATATAATCATCAAAATTAGAATTTAGATCCACCGAAATTTCTGTTTTATTCCACAAAAATCCATTACCAACATAGGCCTCTGCTTTAAGATGAAATAATTGAAGCATTAAAAGAATCGAGGTGATAATTAAAAGCCTTTTTAAATGTTTTTTTAGCAAAAGAAGCCCACCTCTTTCCTTCTTTTGTCACTATTTAAATATATTTCAATTATTCTTTTATATCTTTTTTTGTATTGCAAGAGCAGCACCAATTCAT